>CP030868.2:1800000-2026464 GCA_004010835.2 Oenococcus sp. UCMA 16435 | reverse complement strand
TCAAAAATCATTATTCCAGGATCTAAACACTTAAAAATTTCTTTGAATTTATTTACTGAAAGACCATTACTAGTGTTTAGAAGAGGCTGAATTTTGTCACTAGCGTCCTTTAATTTGTCTATACTAGATTCATCTTTATCAAAGACTAGATTAACATGACCATTCTCCAAACTAAGTTCCATTCCTGGAAATACTACAGCACTAGTGTTGCTCTGTATTTCTAAATATTGATCTTTATCGAATATATTATGATTTGTTATTGAAATTGCATCTAATTTAGAGAAATTAATATATTCCGTTAACCATTCTTGAGAAAATTCAAATGCATCATCTTTTGGTGTTGACAAAGTATGGACATGAAAATCAATTTTCCTCATTTTTTCCTTCTTTTTAGAATACTATCTATAAAAATAAAAAACCTGTAGAAATAAGTAATTTAATACATTAAAAATTTAAGTACTAATTTTTTAAAAAATTTCATTTTGGCATACATTTGACAAACAACCATGTCGTTTAACAAGTCGTTTTACTTTTTAAATACACTTAAGTACTCTCAAATCCCCCTAAAAAGCCCTAAGTTACCCTAAACCACCTGTCTAATTCATTCCCACTCGATCGTTGCAGGCGGCTTGCTCGTAATGTCGTAGACTACGCGGTTGATGTGACCAACTTCGTTGACAATGCGTTCAGAAATTTTACCCAGCAAATCCCATGGCAGCTTGGCAAAATCAGCTGTCATGCCATCGACGGAAGTAATTGCCCGAATGGCAATCGTCCAATCATAAGTTCGACCATCGCCCATTACTCCGACAGAGCGCAGACCAGTCAAAATCGTAAAGTACTGCCAAACCGAATCTTCTAAACCGGCTTTGGCAATTTCATCACGCAAAATCGCATCGGAATTACGCACAACAGCCAACTTTTCTTCTGTAATTTCGCCTAAAATTCGAATTGCTAATCCCGGACCGGGAAACGGTTGGCGCCAGACCAAAGCATGTGGCATGTCTAATTCTTCGCCTAATTCACGTGCTTCATCCTTAAATAAAGTCCGCAAAGGCTCTATTAATTTAAAATGCATTTCCTTTGGCAAACCGCCAACATTGTGATGCGACTTAATCGTTTGGGCAGTATCAGTCCCGGATTCAATTACGTCTGTATAAAGGGTTCCCTGAGCCAAAAAATCAATTCCATTCAATTTTTTCGCCTCATCATTAAAGGTCTCGATAAATTCTTTACCAATGATTTTTCGTTTCTGCTCAGGTTCGCTAATTCCTTCTAATTTATCCAAAAAACGTTTTTGAGCATCGACTTTTATAATGTTTAAACCAAACTTGCCGGCCAACGATTCCATTACCAGTTTGGCTTCATTTTTTCTCAATAAACCATGATCTACAAAAATGCAGGTCAATTGATGGCCAATCGCCTTGTGGAGCAAAACAGCCACCACAGAAGAATCAACCCCACCCGATAAACCTAAAAGAACTTTTTTATTGCCAACCTCGGCGCGGATTTTCTCAATTTGGTCATTGATAAAATCTTTCATTTGCCAATTCGCTTGACACCGAGCGATTTCAAAAACAAAGTTCTTTAAAATTTGATTCCCGTACTCGGATAAGGTCGTCTCGGCATGAAACTGGACACCATAAAGTTTCTTATCATCATCGGCAATAGCGGCAATTTTGGTCTTGTTTGTCTTGGCAGCAACGACAAAACCTTCCGGTACCGCTTCAACCGAGTCGCCATGGCTCATCAGTACTTTCTGTCCTTCCGGCGTCTTAGCAAACAAAAGCGAATTTTCATCAAAATGCAGAGCAGCCTGACCAAATTCGCCATTGCCGTTATTAGGAAGAACCTTTCCGCCAGGTAAAACATAGGCCATTAACTGCATACCGTAACAAACACCAAGAATCGGGATTCCCAATTTAAAAATCTCCGGATCAATCGTAAAAGCGTCATCGGCATAAACTGATTTTGGTCCGCCGGAAAGAATTATTGCTTTTGGAGCATAATCCTTAATTTCGTCAATTGTCATTTTTCTTGATTTTAGCTCTGAAAAAACTCCAAACTCGCGAATTCGGCGAGTAATCAGCTGATTATATTGGCTACCGTAATCAAGGACAAGGATCTTATCATATTTTTTTTCAAGTTCTATCATTTTATTTAATCGTATCCAATTTATTTGTATCGATAACTGCAATCACGGGAAGATTGCGAAAATAACTATTGTAATCCATGCCATAGCCAACCAAAAATTCATTAGGAACCTGAATACCGGTAAAATCAATCTCGACATCTAAAATCCGGGCATCTTTTTTATCCGTTAAAACAACCGTCGTAACTGATCTAGCACCCTTTAATTTGAAGTAATCTGTCAGCCACTTCATCGTCCGACCGGTATCCACAATCTCATCAACAACCACGACGTCACGATCAGTCAAATCTGTATCGACATCATGTGTAACGCGGATATTGCCGGTTGATTGGGCATGATTATAAGATTTAACGTCAATATAATCCAGATCCACATCCAGAGTCATTTTTCTCAGTAGATCAGTCGTAAAAATCGCCGCCCCTTTTAATACTGAAATAAACAGGGGCCGCTGACTCGATTGAGAAAACTTGGCATCCAACTGGTCGGCAATTCGTTGAACAACTGCCGAGATATCTGTTTCCGTAGCCAAAACACCTTTAATGGCAGGATGACTAACTAATGCATTCATGCTTCCTCCAATCCCAGTCGTGCATAAATTTTATCAACATTTCTCAAATGGTAGTGATAATCAAAAGCATCATCAATTTCCGCTTGACTGAGTTTTGAACTAATCAATGGATCCTTTTCTACCAAATCCTTAAACATGAGATGTTCGTCCCAAGAACGAGCCGTCAATGGCTGAACAGTATCATAAGATTCTTCCCTACTCATTCCTTTATTGATTAATTTCAAAAGCAGACGCTGTGAATAAATCAAACCGTATGTTTTTTTCATATTATTTTTCATTGTTTCTGGAAAAACAGCCAAACCATTTAAAATATTTGTAAAACGTTGAAGCATATAATCAATTAAAATCGTTGTGTCGGGAAGGATTATCCGTTCAGCTGAAGAATGAGAAATATCTCTTTCATGCCATAAAGTTATATTTTCCATAGCTGTTTCCATATGCCCACGAATAACTCTTGCTAGACCGGTCATATTTTCCGATCCAATTGGATTTCTTTTATGTGGCATTGCCGAAGAACCTTTTTGACCAGCCGCAAAATTTTCTTCAACTTCATGTATTTCCGAACGTTGGAGGCCACGAATTTCTGTGGCGAAGTTTTCAATACCGGTGGCAATCAAAGCAATGCAGTTAATGTAATCAGCATGAAGATCACGTGGTAAAACTTGTGATCCAATTGGTTGAGCTGTCAATCCCAGCTGTTTCATGGCGTCTTCTTCAACTTCCATCGGTACATTAGCAAATGTGCCGACAGCACCAGACAGTTTACCAGTCTCAACTGCTTTTGAAGTTCGATCGAAACGTTCGATATTCCGTTTGGTTTCTTCATAATAACGAGCCAAAACCAAACCAAAGCTTGTTGGTTCGGCATGAACGCCATGTGTTCTTCCCATCATGACAGTAGTCTTATATTTAAGTACCATTTCTTTAATCTGGGCCAGGTAAACAAGTAAATCATTTTTAATAATTTTATTGGCCTGTTTCAAACGGAGCCCCTGGGCTGTGTCAACAACATCAGTCGAGGTCAGGCCAAAGTGAATCCAGCGTTTTTCCGAACCAAGCGATTCGGAAACATCGCGGGTGAAAGCAACGACATCGTGATGTGTCTTTGCCTCAATTTCGGCGATCCGGTCAACGTCAAAAGACGCCTTATCTTTAATTGCGTCAACGTCGGCCTGAGGAATTTTGCCAAAATTTGCCCAAGCCTGATCAACAGCTATTTCAACTTCCAACCAAGTTTGGTATTGATTTTTCAGTGCCCAAATTGCACCCATTTCACGTTTTGTATAGCGATCAATCATATCGTGTGCAAAACCTCCTTATTTTCCGACCAAGGGTCTCTAAGCAAATGAGTCTGTTCGGCATGAGGGCCAACAGCAAAAGCCAAGATTGGTGTTTTTAACAAATCTTCGATCCGATTCAAATAATTCTGAACACTGGCAGGCAAATCCTGGCGGTGTTCAATCCCACTAATATCTTCAGACCAGCCCGGAATCGTCTCATAAATCGGAACAGCTTTTTCCAGAATTCGTAGATTAGCTGGAAAATGATCCAATTTTTGACCATCGACTTGATAAGCGGTGGCAATTTTAATTTCTTTTAATCCAGATAAAACATCCAGTGAATTGATTGACAATTGTGTGATTCCAGCTACTAAAACAGAATGCCGCAAAGCTACTGCATCAAGCCAGCCGATCCGGCGCGGACGTTTGGTGATCACGCCATATTCATGGCCGGTTTCACGAATTTTATCGCCAATTTCGTTCTTTAATTCAGTTGGGAAAGGACCTTCTCCGACACGCGAAGTATAAGCCTTAACAACTCCGATAACTTGGTTGATTTTATTCGGACCAGTCCCACTACCGACAGCTGCGCCGCCGCCTACCGGATTCGAAGAAGTCACATATGGATAAGTGCCGTGATCAATATCAAGCATAATTCCCTGAGCTCCTTCAAAAATAATCCGTTTACCTTCCTGAGATAATTTATCAAGTAAAACAGTTGTATCGGTCACATACTTTGCTAACTGGCGACCATATTCAACATATTCATCATAAATAGTCTGGAAATCAAAAGCTTGGCCACCATAAAGTTTGGTAATTTCATTATTTTTTTCAGGTAAAAATTCTTTTAATACTTCGGCAAAAGATTTCGGATCAACTAAATCGACCATCCGAATCCCCCGACGATTAATTTTATCTGCATAAGTCGGTCCGATTCCTTTTTTAGTCGTACCGATTCTTCCCCCACTAGCCTGCTCGCAAAGTGCGTCTAAAGCAATATGATAAGGCATAATAACGTGAGCCCGATCGGAAATCCTTAATCCAGATAGATCAAGACCACGTTCGGCCAACATCTTCATCTCCAGTAAAAGAGCCTTCGGATTAACCACTTCTCCATTGCCAATTACGGCTAAATGATTTGGATTAATGATTGCAACCGGTAAAGAAGACAACTCAAATTTTTCGTTTTGGTGATAAACCGTGTGTCCAGCGTTGTCTCCGCCCTGATACCTGACGACTACGTCAGCTGTTTGACACAATAAATCAACAATCTTTCCTTTTCCTTCGTCTCCCCATTGGGAGCCAACTACGACAATTCCCGCCATGAAATTCTCCTAAGTTCCTAAATATTAATAAAAACACGTCGTTGTCCTCGACGTGTTTTACTATATGCGATTAGAACACGAACATTATCATACGCGGACGTAATTTGGAGCTTGCTTAGTTATATGAACATCATGCGGATGGGATTCAACCAAACCAGCATTGGTAATTCTGACAAATTGTGCCTTTTCAATCAAATCTTTAACAGTTGCCGATCCGGTATAGCCCATGCCAGCCCTTAAACCGCCTAAATCTTCAAAAATAACATGATCAACGGTCCCTTTGTAAGCAGTAACGGCTTCAATTCCTTCAGGAACCAATTTATTGACCTCTTTAACTTCGCCTTGGAAATAACGGTCCTTGGAACCGTTTTGCATAGCAGCCATCGAGCCCATGCCACGATAGGTCTTATATTTATTGCCATCTTCACCAACGATTACTTCACCAGGAGCTTCTTGGGTCCCGGCAAGCATTGATCCAAGCATGACAGCATTTCCACCAGCTGCAATCGCTTTAACGATATCTCCAGACCACTTGGCACCGCCATCGGCGATGATTGTTTTTTTATAATTAGAAGCAACTTCAGCAGCATCGGTGATTGCCGTAATCTGTGGAACGCCAACACCCGCAACAACGCGGGTTGTGCAAATCGATCCAGGACCAATGCCAACTTTTGCAACATCGGCACCGGCCTCAAAAATTGCTTGGGCGCCAGTTCCAGTAGCTATGTTGCCGCCAATAATATTCAGAGTAGGATATGTTTCACGAATTTCTCTGATTTTTCTTAGGACGCCTTCTGAATGTCCATGGGCAGAATCAACAATAATTGCATCGGCACCTGCTTCTACTAAATCCTTAACTCGATCAAGGGTGTCATTAGTAACGCCAACACCAGCGGCTACGATTAATCTTCCGTGTTCATCAGTAGCAGCGTCCGGATATTTATCAAAATCAATTACAGCCTGTTTAACCTTGGATACTTCTTTAGCCTGATCGACAGACAGCATGTTTTTATGGATGACACCCAGGCCGCCATTTAAAGCTAATTGAATTGCCATAGGACTTTCAGTAACTGTATCCATTGCAGCGCTTAAAATCGGAATATTTAAATGCAGGCTCGGTGTCAAATCGGTTCCCAGTTGAACCTGATCAGGGGTTACTTCCGATTTCGCCGGAATAAGTAAAACATCGTCAAAAGTCAAACCGAGTTTAGTATATTTATTTGAAAAATCTGTCATCTTTATCCTCGTCTCTATTCATACAAAAAGGCATCCGCAGAAAGCTTCAAGAGTCACTGCAGACGCCAAAAAAAGACATCTACAGATAGTCCAACATTGGTGTTGGGTAGAAACTGTCAGCCATTATCCGACGATATACCTGCTTGGTTGCTATTTATCTTACCAGAAATAAGTTTAAATGCAAGCATATTTCAAGCGAAAACAACTTCAAATAAATTAAGGAATTTTTGATTAGTCTTTCATTTCAAATTTTGCTAGTTGATAAGCAATGTCATGACGATAGGCAAGTTGTAACTTGCCTTGATCCAAATAAGAATAAATATTTTTTTGCGCTAACTGGACCTTTTTTGCATGACTGACAATCGTAGCCACTCGACCGCCATCGGATATCAAATTATGACCATCTTTTTTAACTGCAGCATAATCGATCTGCAAATCCGGTGGTATATCAGATAATATTGGTGTCGAAAATCCTTTCTTAACATCATTTGGGTAACCAGGAGCTGCAATCACAACAGCCAAATAAATTTCTTTTTTTTGCCATTCGACTAAGGGTTTTTGACCATTCAAAAGATCAATAACTACTTGATAGAAGTCACCATTTAGTTGTGGGAGAACAACCTGGGTTTCGGGATCGCCAAAACGGACATTAAACTCAACAACTTTTGGACCGCTTTTTGTCAGCATCAGCCCAGTGTACAAAACACCAATGAAAGGATTGCCTTTATCTCGCATTACATTTAAGGTTGGTTCGACAATCGATTTAATCACTTTCTCAACAACCGCGGAAGATATCTGAGAAACCGGACTGTAGGCCCCCATTCCGCCAGTATTTGGACCTTTATCACCATCAAAACGACGTTTGTGATCCTGGGCAATCGGCGTATGAACAACTGTATTATTTTTACCGACTAAGCTAAAAAGAGAAAACTCGGGGCCCTGCATAAATTCTTCAATCAGCAGTTTCTTATTCGGATTATCCTTATATAAATTTGCTATATAATCTTCCGCCTGTTGACAAGAAGAAATAATCGAAACACCTTTTCCGGCAGCCAATCCGTCAAGTTTGAAGACAACTGGAAAATCATGTTTAATAAGAGTCCTCTGTGCTTCTGATAAAGATCGAACTATCGAAAAAGCAGCTGTTGGAACCTTTGCTTCTTTTAAAATCGATTTAGCAAATGATTTGGACCCTTCGAGTTGGGCCGCAGCTTTATTTGGTCCAAAAATTTTCAGACCAGCTTTCTCGAATTCATCAACAATTCCCAAAACTAAAGGCTCTTCACTGCCAACAAAAGTCAGATCAATTGTTTCTTTTTTTGCGAAATCGACCAGTCCCTTTAGATTACTAACGTTAATCGGAACAATTTTAATTTGTTTTTCAATCATCCCCTCGTTGCCAGGAGCAACAAAAACCTGATCGACTTGAGGACTTTTAAGAAAAGTCTTCGCCAAAATGTGTTCACGCGCACCAGCGCCAATAATTAAAACCTTAGCCATTTTCTATCATCCTTAATGTCTAAAATGACGATTATGTGAGAAAACCAAAACCACGCCAAGTTTATCTGCCATCGCAATCGAATCTTCGTCCTTGATCGATCCACCTGGTTCAACGATCGCCTTAATTCCCTGCTCAGCGGCAAATTCAACCGAATCGTCCATTGGGAAAAAAGCATCCGAAGCCAAGACAGCTTGATCAAAATTCGTTTTTAATTCAGCGTGTTTGAGGGCAATTTTAACCGAATCGATTCGATTCGGCTGACCGGCGCCAATTCCCAGCGTTTGGCCTTGTGCAGCAATTAAAATCGCATTCGATTTAACATGTTTAACCGCTTTTTGAGCAAATACTAACGCTTTTAATTGTTCATCAGTTGGTTTAACAGATGAAACGACCTCAAAATCAGCAGCATTTTCAACTAATGTATCCATTTCTTGAACAACTGCTCCGCCGAGGACCGAAGTAAGCTCGAGTTCTTTTGGTAGTATATCGGTCATAGCTACTGTTAATAAGCGTAAGTTTTTCTTTTTTGCCAAAATTTGATAGGCTTCATCGCTAAAACTCGGTGCAATGATAATTTCAAGAAAAATAGCATGCATTTTTTCAGCAGTCGCTAAATCGACTTCCCGATTTAAAACAACTATTCCACCAAAAATAGAAATATTATCAGCATAAAAAGCTTTGTCCCAAGCATTTTCAATTGTGCTTGCTTGACCGATTCCAGCTGGATTCATGTGCTTCAAAGTTACAACAGTCGGTTGATCTTGAAAGTCGGCGATCGTTCTTAGAGCAGCATCGGCGTCTTTGATATTGTTATAACTTAACTTTTTACCATGAAGAATTTTTGCCTGCAGAATCGAATAGGCTTTCGGAATCACATCTGCATAAACAGCGGCTGTCTGATTCGGATTTTCACCATAGCGTAAATCAAAGTCCTTGTCATAAGTTACAGTTAACTTTTCCGGATATTCTTCTTTGGAAAGATAATTAGCAATTAATGCATCATAGGCCGCTGTATGACGAAAAGTTTTTGCTTGTAAATGTTGTCGAAAATCATCACTAATAGTGCTATTTGCAATCACTTTTAATACTAAATCGTAATCATCCGGATCGACAACAACAATCACATCTCGTGCATTTTTAGCAGCGGAACGAAGCATTGACGGTCCACCGATGTCAATATTTTCAATTGCTTCGTCGTAAGAAACATTATTTTTTTCAATTGTTTCCTTGAAAGGATAAAGATTAACCGCCAGTAAATCGATCGGCGTAATATCGTGATCCTTTAAAGTCTTCATATGTTCGAAATTTTCTCTTTTAGCAAGCAAACCGGCATGAATTTTTGGATGAAGCGTTTTTACTCTCCCATCCAATATTTCCGGAAAACCGGTAATTTCTTCAACAACCTTCGCTTTAACCCCGGCCTCTGTCAAAAATTTTAAAGTTCCACCGGTCGAAATTATTTCGTAATCATTTTCAATCAGACCTTTGGCAAAATCAATCAAGCCTCTTTTATCGGATACACTTAGCAATGCTCTTTTCATACTGTGAAAACTCCTTTTTTAATTAGTTGCCTTAACGTTTGTGGATATAATCTGTGTTCCAATCGATGAATTCTTTTTTCCAAACTTTCCAAATTATCGCTTTCTTTTATTCTTACAGGAGCTTGAGCAATTATTTTTCCCGAATCAATCCCATTATCAACATAGTGAATTGTCACACCGGTCACTTTGACACCATATTCAAATGCATCTTCAATTCCATGCCGACCTGGAAAACTCGGTAAAAGAGCCGGATGAATGTTGATAATTCTGTTTGGAAAAGCTGATAATAAATTCGGACCAATGATTCGCATAAAACCGGCGAGTAAGATTCCACTAACCTGATTTTCTTTTAAGCAACCAATAATTTTAGTTTCAGCATCGGACTTATCGATAAACTTTCGATAATTAATATAAGTTGATGGTATTCCAAATTTTTTCGCTCTTTGAATAACAAAAGCATTTTTATGATCAACAATCAGACGAACGATTTCTACGTTCGGTAATTGTTTTTTCACATAATTAACAAGAGCCGTGAAATTAGTTCCGTTTCCAGAAGCAAAAACAGCTAGTTTAATCGGATTCATGATTTTTCTTTCCATGGCTCATTCCCGATAAATTTGATTATTCGCTGACCCTTTGCTCGGGAAACAACTTTTCCGATTTGATAGACTTTTTCGCCACTTTCTTTAAGTTGATTCATTATTTCGGCAGATTCTTTATCTGAAACAGCCGCAACCATTCCGATACCCAAATTGAATGTTTCCTGCATTTCGTGAGTAGAAAGTTTACCGATTTCCTGCAGTCTCTGAAAAATTCCCGGAATTGGCCAACTGTCCCAATTAATTTCGACAGCTGTTTGATCGCTCAACATTCGCGGAACATTTTCCAAAAGGCCTCCACCGGTAATATGCGATAGTGCATGAATTTTGTTGTTATTCAAGAGCGGAATCAGCGATGCCGCATAAATACGGGTGGGTTTTAATAATTCCTTTTGTAAAGAATCATCTAGTTGCTGCCAAGTCTTCTTTGCCTGAGTGAGCAATAAATTTCTAACCAAGCTGTAGCCATTGGAATGCAGACCATTTGAAGCTATTCCAAGCAGTGCGTCCCCAATTTGAAGTCGACTGCCATTTAAAATTTTGTCTTCCTCAACGACCCCCACTGCAAAAGCAGCTAGGTCATATTCGTCTTTAGCGTACATGTCGGGCAGTTCGGCCGTTTCACCACCAATTAAAGCCATTTTTGATTGTCGACAAGCTTTGGCAATTCCACTAACAATTTCCGACACTTTATCCGAAGCAACTTTGTCAATACCAATGTAATCAAGCATAAAAAGTGGTTTGGCGCCTTGAGCAAGCAAGTCGTTTACAACCATAGCTACTAGGTCCTGACCAATTGATTGGTGTTCATTAGCAGCTTGAGCCAATAAAAGTTTCGAACCAACACCGTCGGTTCCGGAAACCAAAATCGGTTTACGATATCCTTTCGGAAATTTAAAAAGAGAAGCAAAACCTCCGATACCAGCAAGAACCTGGTCATTATAAGTCGATTTAACCGCTGTTGACATTTTTTTGACTGCCAGATTACCGGCCTCGATATCAACACCGGCTAAGGAATATGCATCAACCATTTTAAATACCTTTCCTAACAGAAAAAATTTCCGGCATAATGGCAATAGGTTCAGGATCAAAATTAACCAGTCCTGCATCAACCTTATCCTGCAGCGATGCTTGATAATCATAGATCGGTGAAGGATAATGGCCATCAAAATAAGCAGTTGTCAGTCCGCTTCCATTATATGGGGTCTTTAAATTAATCGAATCGACAAGTCCTTGGACGGACAGAAAAGCCAAAGAATCAGCCTGAATCATTTTGGTCATTTCTTCCAAACTATGATTTGCGGCCATTAATTCGGTTGTCGTTTGCATATCAACACCATAAAAGGAGGGATACTTAAAAGCCGGCGAAGCAATCCGAACATGAACTTCTTTAGCTCCGGCATCCTTTAACATACGAATAATATACATAGAAGTAGTGCCACGAACGATCGAATCGTCAACCAACACAATTGATTTTCCATTAACAACTTCCTTGATGGCCGAAAGTTTCATTCGTACTGCTCGCTCACGTTTATCTTGATTTGGCTGAATAAAGGTCCGAGCAATATATTGATTTTTAACCAACCCCATTTCATTTGGCAATCCGGCTTCTTCGGCATAGCCCTGAGCAGCCGACAAGGAAGAGTTTGGAACACCAACAACAATATCAGCTCCAGCAACCGGTTGTTCGCGGGCTAAGCAACGGCCCATGTGCTTACGAGCAATATGCACATTAACACCATAAATCGTCGAATCAGGTCGAGCAAAATAAATATATTCCATGGCGTCGATATTTAAAGTCACATTATTTGTGTAATGATCGATTTGCATGCCCTGATCATTAATAGTAATTAGTTCGCCCGGTTGAACATCGCGAACAAATTCAGCATCAGTCATATTCAAAGCGGCTGTTTCAGAAGCTACCACATATTGACCACCAGGTAATTTTCCAATACAGAAAGGACGAAAACCATGTGGATCAAGAGCAGCGAAAAGAGCATCGGGAGTCAATAAAAGAAAAGCAAAGCCTCCGCGCAGTTGTCTTAAAGATTCGGCAATTTTTTCTTTCATTGAGTTCTGACGAGAGCGACGAATTAAATGCAACAAAATTTCCGAGTCTGATGACGATTGAAAAATCGATCCGGTATCTTCGAGTTGTTTCCTCAAAGTCAAAGCATTTGTAATATTGCCATTGTGGGCAAGAGCAATTTGATAATCATTAAAGTGAACTAAATAAGGTTGAATATTTTCAATTCCGTGAGTACCAGCGGTTGCGTAACGTACGTGGCCGATCGCCGAGCTGCCTTTTAGACTGGCAATTTTTTCCGGATTACGGAAAACATCCGACAAGAGCCCAAGACCACGGCGCTGCCAAAGTCGGCCATCGTCATTTGAAACAATTCCGGCACCCTCCTGACCGCGATGCTGTAAGGCATGCATACCATAAAAAGTTGTTTGAGCGGCATCAGGCAATCCCCAAACACCGAATAAACCGCATTCTTCATTCAGTCCGCGAAAATCTGTTGCAGTTTGCAATTCCGTCATTTTTTCCTCGTTTACTCCATTAAATCCGCGATCGAATTTTGCCAGGTACTGACTGCCTGTTCTTTTTCAACCGAAAAACTGCTTTGATTCGTTTTAATTTGAAAACATTTTCCACTAGTAACCCGACCAACCAGTTCAGCTTTATCACCAGCAATTTTTTCAAAGGTATGTCGTTTTGCAGGATCAACCGTGACAATAAAGCGACTATTTGTTTCCGCAAAAAGTTGTGCATCATCGAGTTTAAGATCGACTTCAAAAGCAAAGTTTGTTTCAAAAGCTGCTTCAAACAAAGCAACAATCAGTCCTCCTTCGCTGAGGTCATGAGCGGATTTCAATAAATCAGCATTAATCGCATTTAAGACTAATTTTTGATTACTCAATTCGGCACCGGCATCAAAGTCGAATAATTTCCCCGAGATTTTTCCGGTCTGCAGCTTTTGGATTTCAGATCCATTAAAGTCATTGCCGGTAGATCCGATTAAATAAATCAGATCACCGATGTTTTTAAAATCAATCGTCGTGATTTTGCGATTATCACTAATCAGTCCAACCATTCCGACCATCGGGGTTGGATAAATGGCCCGGTTGTCGGTTTCGTTATAAAGTGACACATTTCCGGAGACAACTGGAGTATTCAGCCGTTTGGCCAAACTATTTATGCCGGCGACAGACTGTTCCAATTCATAATAAATTTCCGGATTGTCAGGATTACCGAAGTTTAGACAGTCGGTGATTCCAATTGGCAAAGCGCCGGTTGAAACAATATTGCGAGCCGCTTCAGCCGTCGCCATCTGTCCTCCAATATAAGGATCTAAATAAACATAGCGGCCATTAACATCGGACGTTATTGACAAAGCTTTTTTTGTTCCGCGAATTCTGATTACGGCTGCATCACCACCTGGTTTAACAACAGTATCAGCTCTTACCATCGAATCAAAATGACGATAAAAAGTTTTTTTGGACGCAATTGTCGGTTGAGCAAGAATTTGCATAATCGTTTGACGCAGATTAGAAATTTTTGGTTGAAATTGTTCCTGATCGGCGTTTTCAATGTGAGTCGGAAGCTTGCTTGGCAGTTTGTAAGAAGGTGCTTTAGTCAACAGTTTTATATCAAGATCTGCAACTGTTTCCCCTTGAAAAGATAAACGATAACGATTGTCATCGGTTACTTTACCGATGACTACGGCATCCAGGCCGGCATCTTTATAGAGATCGATTATCTGTTTTTCCCGGCCCTTGGCAACGACCAGCAGCATTCGTTCCTGAGACTCGGAAAGCATTAATTCATAAGGTATCATTCCCTTTTCTCGAACGGGTACTTTATCCAAGTCAAGCCAGATTCCAGATCCGCCCTTTTCACCCATTTCAGACGAAGAGGACAAAATTCCGGCTGCGCCCATGTCCTGAATAGCAATTACCGCCTCCGGCATCTCTCTGACTGCTTTAATCGTTGCATCCATTACTAATTTTTCCATGAAAGGATCACCAACTTGGACAGCAGAACGTTGAGATTCTTCTTGAGAAGAAAAATCAGCCGAAGCAAAAGTAGCGCCGTTAATTCCATCCCGACCGGTTTTGGCGCCAACGTAAATAACTAAATTATCCTTTCCGTGTGCTTGCCCGACTTTGATCGTATCCTGATGATCAAGCAAACCTACCGACATGACATTGCAGAGCAAATTTCCTTCATAGGCATCATCAAAAGCAACATCGCCACCAACGGTCGGGATACCAATTGCATTTCCATAGCCGGCAATTCCGGCAATTACTCCATCGATTAGAGACTTGGTCTGTTCATCCTTTATTTCTGAAAATCTGAGTGAATCCAAAACCGCAATCGGTTGGGCACCCATCGAAAAAATATCACGTAAAATACCGCCAACCCCAGTCGCAGCCCCTTGATAAGGTTCAACTTGAGAAGGATGGTTATGGCTTTCGGCTTTAAAAACAACTGCTTGACCATCGCCAATATCGAGAATTCCGGCTCCTTCGCCAGGCCCCTGCAAAACACGTTCGTTTTTTGACCAAAAAGTTCTCAAAATTGGCTTGGATTTTTTATAAGAAGCATGTTCCGACCACATTGCTGAAAACAAACCTGTTTCGGTATAATTTGGCAAACGATCCATTCTATCTTCAATTATTTTAAATTCTTGATCGGTCAGGCCCCATTGCGCATAAACGCGTTCTGCCTTGATCTGCTCAGCCGATTTAGGTTGTGGATTAACAACTGTTGGCATTAGTTTAAAACCCCGCTTGTTTGTAAAATCGATTCAAAGAATGGACGGCCGTTGGTATTGCCAAGCAAAGAATCAACAGCTCGTTCTGGATGTGGCATCATTCCGAAAACATTTCCGCCTTGGTTGACAATTCCAGCAATATCATCAATTGAACCGTTTGGATTATCCTGATAAGTAAAGATTATCTGTCGGTTGGCATGCAGTTTTGTTAAAGTTTCTTGATCAACATAATAGTTGCCACCAGCATGAGCAATTGGTAATAAAAGTTGTTTATGAGAAAAATTCTTTGTAAAAAGAGAACTATCATTTTCAACATTAAGCAGAACTTCATCACAAATGAATCCTGGTTTGGCGTTCATTTTTAAAGCTCCAGGCAAAAGTCCGGCTTCGGTTAAAATTTGAAAACCATTACAAATTCCAACAACGATTCGACCGTCATAAGCTGCTTTTTTCACTGCTTCCATTGCTGGTGCAAAACGAGCAATCGCTCCTGTTCTTAAATAATCTCCATATGAGAATCCTCCTGGTAAAAAGATTGCATCGAAATTATCCAAGTTGTTTTGTCGGGCATCAATTATTTTTGCGTCAATCCCAAAATCGATCAATGCATAGTACATATCAAAAACACAATTAGAACCAGGAAAATCGAGAACTGCAGCCTTCATTTTTATTCCTCCACCGAAGCTATTTCGCTCAGTTTATAAGTAAAAGTTTCCATGTTGACATTAATCAATAATTCGTCTGAAAAAGCCTCAACTTCTTTTTTGGCAGTCTCTTGATCTTTTGCATCAAGCTTGATTTCAAAGTATTTTCCCTGTATGACCGAATTGACATCAGTATAATCAAGACGATGGAGAGCCGATTTTATGACTTCACCCTGTGGGTCAAGAATTGAAGGTTTGTAAGTAACATAGATCTTTGCTAAAAACATTTTAATTTTCCTTTGTAATTAATTTGTTATTCAAACGATCCAAAACGGTTTGATAACCAATTCTGACATCACCAATTTTTTGACGAAAGACATCTTTATCAAGCGATTTGCCACTTTCCTTGTCCAACAAGCGCATATTGTCCGGCGAAAGTTCATCGGCAAGCAAAAGTTTTCCTTGATTAGTAAAACCAAATTCAACCTTGAAATCAATTAAAGCAATTCCGATTTGGTTAAACAAACTGATCAGTTTTTGATTAATTAACTCTGCTTCCTCTTTCATTTCATTAATAGTTTTCTTATCGGCAATTTCTAGCGCCAAAATTTGTTCATCATTGATAAATGGATCATCTAAAGGATCGGATTTGAAATAAAATTCATGAACAGCAGGTTTTAAAGCTTTGTGCATTGGAACATTAAAGCGTGAAGCAAAATGGCCGGCGGCAAAATTACGAGTCACAACTTCCAAGGGAATAATTTTAACCTTCCTGACCAAAGCATCACCATTTTCCAATTCTTTTCGGAAATGATTTTCAATCCCTTGAACGGTTAAATAGTCAAACAGTAAAGCCGAAATGTGTGAAGTCAATTGTCCCTTTCCTTCGATTTTCTCTTTGACTTTTCCATTCAAAGCGGTCGCCTGATCTTTGTAATGAATGTGGACGATCTCTGGATCGTCAGTTTGAAACATATTTTTTGCTTTGCCCGAATATAAAAGACTTTCAGTCATTTATCCCACACTTTCAATTTTTTAATTGCCTCGTCACCTAAAACCGTGATGTGACCCATTTTTCTCTGGGGTCGAATTTCGGCTTTTCCATAATCATGGAAATACCATTCAGGATGATTGACAAGATCGTTTCGAGCTTTAACCAGATCGTGGCCCAATAAATTTCGCATTAAAGCAGGTCTGATTAAAAGCGGATCTTGAATCGGCAAACCACAGATTGAACGCACATGACCCTCAAACTGTGATACATTGCAGCCTTCAATCGTTAGATGACCGGAATTATGCGGTCTTGGCGCCAATTCATTAATTAAAATTTTTCCATCGGCTCGAAGAAACATTTCAACTCCCAAAACACCATATAAATTAATTTCATTAGCCAACTTGCTCACTTCTTTTTTAACTAACCGAACCACTGACTCTGAAATAGACGCAGGTGCAAACGAAAGATGCAAAATATGATTCTTATGTTGATTCTCGGTAATCGGCCAAAGTTTAACTTGATCCTGATTATCGCGAGAAACCATCACAGAAATCTCTTTAACGAAATCTACTCTTTTTTCCAAGATAGCCAATAATCCCTTCGGCCATTCTTCAAGTAAATTTTTGACATCCTGCTCCGAATTAATGTCCCGCTGTCCATGACCGTCATAACCACCGGAAACAGTTTTTAAAATTGCCGGTAAACCAAGCCGTTTTACTGCTACTTTAAATTCACTGGGCGAAGCAACTTTTGCAAAATCGGTTGTCGGCAAACCATGATTACGAAGGAAATTTTTTTCATTAATTCGATTTGAAGTAATCATCAACAATTGAACACCCTGGGGAACTAAAACTCCGGTTCTCTTTTGGACACGTGCTAGAACATTCTGGTCGACATTTTCAAATTCATAGGTTAACAAATCCGATTTTTCAGCTAATTTGGTCAATGCTTTTTCATCGTCATATTCGGCTACGATCTGAAAATCAGAAACCTGGCCTGCTGGAGATTGTCTTGTAGGATCCAAAATACCAACATGATAGCCAATTGATTTAGCGGACAAGGAAATCATCTGTCCTAACTGGCCACCGCCAATAATTCCAATTGTTGCCGGTGGTAAAATCGCTCTTTCAATCATTGAGCTGTGACTC
Source organism: Oenococcus sp. UCMA 16435 (assembly GCA_004010835.2). Classification (GTDB taxonomy): domain Bacteria; phylum Bacillota; class Bacilli; order Lactobacillales; family Lactobacillaceae; genus Oenococcus. The sequence continues at coordinate 2,008,695 of CP030868.2, read as the reverse complement.
GCTTTCAAGCGATTTTTTTGTTTGTTCCCGGCGAAAAATAATTAATTTATTTTCAACTTCTCGATTTTGTAAACTAAGAATCGATAATGCCAAATAGGCTGCGTTTTTAGCACCGGAATTGCCGATCGCTGTCGTAGCAACCGGCACCCCAGCCGGCATCTGAACAATCGACAAAAGCGAATCCAAACCATTTAAAGCATGCGATTGAACTGGAACGCCAATTACTGGAAGTGTTGTATTAGCAGCCAGCATACCCGGTAAATGAGCTGCACCACCGGCACCGGCAATTATCATCTGTAAACCGCGTCCACGAGCTCCTTTAGCAAATTTACTCAGTTGATCAGGCATTCTATGTGCGGAAATAACATGTTTTTCAACTTCAACTCCAAAATCATTCAGAATATCGACCGTATTTTTCATTGTTTCCCAATCAGAAACCGATCCCATTACAACGGCAATCTTCGTGTTTGACATCTGTCCTCCGAAATACTCGTTAAGTGTATCAATAAAAAACAGAAAAATCTAGCCCTTCTATTTCCGAACGTTCGTGTTTTGCTGTATTTGATAGCAATTTAATTAAGATTTAAAAAAATATTTCGTGTTTGTGTTTTTCAGGCATATAAAGAAGTTTTAAATAAAAAATAATTTAAACAATAAAAAAACGGAAAATAAATTTCCGTTTTAAAATAATTTTTATCGTTAATCTTCTAACTCTTCAACAGTCAAATCAGGAAAATCGTGTTCGACAGTCTTGGCATTTTTCTTTGAAAACATCGGGAATTTCGAATCAGCACCAATATCATCGTGATAAAGACGATCACGAGGATCAACCTGACCTGAAGCGTGACTAACCTCGACTTCTGTTTCCTGGCCCTTTTCTTCTTTTAGCTGGCTAACCATTAATAGTTTTCTAATATCAAGTTGTAGACGATCAAAAACTTCAATTTGGTCCTGAGTTAAAGTGACCTGCAAAGCAGCCTCGGCATTTTTTCCAATTAAGGTTTTTTCGCGGGCATTTTCCAATTCTTTGTTAACAAGATCGCGGAACTTGAAGAAACAATCCCAATCTTTTAGCAAATTATCAGCGTCGGGTAATTCTTCCACAATTGGCGCCTCTGACAAATAGGCATAAGCTTCAGGTTCCTTTAAATTCTCCCAAAGTTCTTCGGCGGTATGTGGCAAAAAAGGGGCCAGCAATTTTGTTAATTTAACAGCTAATTCATAAAAAACAGTTTGCATCGAACGGCGTTCAGAAGAATCTGCTTCATCGATATAAACAATATCTTTTGCAACATCCAAATAAAAGGCCGAGAGATCGTTTGAAACAAAATTAATTAGTTGTTTGAATAGATCGTAAAAATCATATCTATTCATCTTTTCATGCCAATCTTTAACAAATCGATTAAAATCAGCTGTCATCCATTTATCAATCGGCTTGCGATCAGCAAAAGCTACCGAATTTTTTTTAGGATCAAAATCTTCGGTATTCGCTAACAAAAACCGCATCGTGTTACGAATTTTACGGTAAGACTCGGAAACCTGTTTTAGAATATCTTTCGAAACATGAACATCCTGGCTAGAATCAATGCTCATAACCCAAAGACGGATAATTTCTGCACCCATTTGATTGGCAACGTCATTTGGCGAAATAATATTGCCTAAAGATTTAGACATTTTTTGTCCTTTATCGTCAAAAACAAATCCCTGGGCAATTATGGATTTGTAAGGTGCGATTCCGTTAACCGCAACTGAAGTTATGATATTCGAATTGAACCAACCACGGAATTGATCTGCACCTTCCAAATAAACATCGGCTGGATAATCCAAATAAGACCGTTCTTGCATAACTCCAGACCAGCTCGAACCAGAATCGAACCAAACATCCATAATGTCTTCTTCTTTTGTAAATTCACCATTTGGGCTGTGTTTATTAGTATATCCATCTGGAAGAAGCTCTTTAGCAGTATGCTCAAACCAATAAGTCGAACCATGTTTGGCAAATAAATCAGCAACGTGGTCAATCACCTTTTCATCAACAATCGGAGTACCATCTTCGGCGTAGAAAATCGGCAATGGTACACCCCAGACACGCTGACGAGAAATAACCCAATCGCCACGATCCTTGATCATATTGTAGAGACGAATTTCACCCCAATCAGGATAAAATTTAACATCTTTTATCTGATCGAGAATTTCTTTTCTAAAAGGCTCAATCGAAACGAACCATTGAGGAACAGCGCGCCAGATAATCGGCTTTTTCGTCCGCCAATCAAAAGGATACGAGTGCTTGATTTTCTCAGTTGCCAACCATAAACCGGCTTTTTTTAATTTCTCAATTACCAAGTGTGCGACATCATCATAGAACTTGCCCTCAAAATCGTTTCCGGCCGTTTTCATTAGATAGCCCTTTGAATCGACTGTCATATCAATTGGCAGACCATATTTCATCCCAACATTGTAATCATCTTCACCAAAGCCAGGAGCTGTGTGGACAAGACCAGTACCAGAATCAAGAGTAACGTGGTTGGCATTCATAACTAACTCTGTAATATTTTTGTCCCACGGATGTTCAACGGTAATCTTATCAAGATCAATTCCTTTATAAGTTGCCAAGACCTTTGGTTCTTCCCAACCAAAACGGGCAGCATTTTCCTCAAGCAAAGCCCTAGCTACAACATATTTGCGTGTCTGCCCTTTCGGTTTGACAAGAACATAGTCAAAATTTGGTCCAAGGGTGATTCCACGCGAAGCAGTAATCGTGAAAGGCGTTGTTGTCCAAACAACTAGATAGGTATCATTATCTAAAATTCCTTTACCATCTTTAACACGATTGGCATAAAAAAGTGAAGTTGATTCCAAATCGTGGTATTCGACTTCGGCTTCAGCCAAGGCTGATTCCGAACTCCAAGACCAGTAAACCGGTTTTAAGCCCCGATAGATATATCCCTTACCGGCCATTGCTCCAAAAACACGGATCTGAGCTGATTCGAATTCCGGATTCAAGGTTAAATAAGGATTGTCCCATTCGCCAAGGACACCAAGCCGTTTGAAATCGCGTTTTTGCATCTCAACCTGCTTTAACGCGTAATCATGGGCCAAGCGACGCCAATCGGCTTTTGACATTGATTTTCGATCATAGCCAGCTTTTGTTAGTTGCTGTTCAATTGGCAAACCGTGAGTATCCCAGCCAGGAACGTAGGGCGCATAGTAGCCGGTCATATTCTTATAACGAACAATAATATCCTTGGATATTTTATTCATTGCATGGCCGATATGAATATTTCCATTCGCATATGGTGGTCCGTCATGCAAGTTAAAATGAGCTTTATTTTTGTTTAAATCAAGCCGTTTCTCATATAGCCGGTCGTCTTCCCACTGCTTTTCGCGAATAGGCTCGGTTTTTGGTAAACTTCCGCGCATCGGAAAATTTGTATGTCCTAAATGTAATGTGTCTTTAATCTTCATAAAGCTCCTTAGATAAAATAAAAAACGCCTCGAAATATCGGGACGTTTTCACGTGGTACCACCCAACTTCACGCACTAGTCAGTGCGCCTCAGCGTTTCTTAATTAATTATTTTAACCGGCTGATCTGAAAGAATTCATTGGCGACCGGTTTCCAGCGTTCCGGCTCTCTGCACGCATAAACTCTAACTTTCTGTTCCAGAATATAAAGCCATTATACAAAACTATTGAGAAAATTCTACCCTTTTCCAACAATTCCGATCTTTAAACGTATTTTATTCCGATTAGTCGTACCTCGGGTAGCAATTAAACGAATCCGGCCATACCCATGTGTAGAAACAACATCACCTAATTTAGCCAAATAACTTGTATTGTCGTTTTCAAACCAATTAACCATAACCTCACCGCTTTTAATCAAGTCTTTGGCATGGGCCCGAGAAAAGTTGTATATCTGGCTAATTAAGAGATCAATTCTCTGTGAAGAAATAACAATTTCTTTTTCTTTTTCATCAGATTGAGGATTCAGAATTTTTTCAAAGGGAATTTTTTCAAAATTAACTTTTTTCGAACCAGCTCGTTTAACATTTTCCGTCACAAAATCAGCCAAACTAGAATCAATCAAAAGTTGCCAATTATCATTTTCATGAATTACATCACCGATTCGATCGTAGGAAATCCCATGATGCAGCAAGCTCCCCAATACAGTTGAATGATGGAGATGGACATAATTGGAAGCATAGTTCAACCGCAAAAGAGATATTTGAAAGTTATTTTTTTCATCATTGCCAATTAAGGCACGTTTATTTTCAGCGTTTTGATATCCACCATTAAAATGAACCAAAATTCCAATATGCTTTGCCAATTCAGTTAGAATTTTTCGCTCCTGCGGATTCAAAAAAACAGTTAAAACACTTTTTTCATCTGCTTGATGAAACCAGCCAACCACCTGCTTTGCAAAAACTCTTTCAGCATCGGAATAGTGGTTTAAATTAACTTCAAAATTTGTCATTGCAATAATTGTACAAAAATAAGTGCCAATCCGCGATTGGCAAATTGCAAGACCAATATAGCGATAATTGGAGAAAAATCAATTCCGGCAATTGGTGGAATAAAACGTCTAAAAATACCAATAAAAGGTTCAACCATCCAGTTCAGCCAATAAAGAAATTTCGAACTAAAATTGATCGGCAGCCAGCTCATAATTGCCCATAAAAAAATAACCCACGAATAAAGACTAATCACCCAGTGAATTATCAGGTATATGTAGTATAAAAAATTAGAAGCGAGCATTTTGACCCATTGAATTTGCAGCAGAACCAGATCCTGATACCGCGTAATTATTCGGCGCAATTAACCAAATTTCATCAGAAATCTTTTCAATCGATCCTTCAACAGCATAAATAGCGCCAGCGACAAAATCAACTATTTTAGCAGATTGGGTTTCGTCTATAGCTGAAAAATTAACAATCACTGCTTCATGCAACAATAATTGATTAACGATTGTTTTAGCATCAGAAAAAACTTTCGGAACAAATAGAGCGATATGGCTATCGATCTTTGCTGAATTATTTGTAGACTGAGTTGAAGAATTAACTGCCGACATTTTTGGCTGCTGACGATAACCATTGTTATATCCAAAACCACTTTGACTCTGATTTTGATTACTATAACTTTGTCCGGAAGGATTCTGTTGCTGAGGGTTTACCGGTTGCTGATGCCCTTGATTAGGCTGTTGTTCATAACCGGAATCCTCATATTCTTCTTCGTCGTCGTCTGCTCCGCCGAAAAAACTTTTAAACGAAAATGCCATATCTACTCCTAAGAAACTATTTAGTGACGCTTAAAAAATGAAGGTCTTGAAGATGAATCATCATCACTTGACGGATCACTTGCTTGATTAAATGAAGAACTTTGCTGTGATTGATTATTGCTATATTGTCGATCATTAAAAGGTGAATTATTTGATTGGGAAGATTGATTCTGTCCCCGATGAACCGTATTTAATTGCCAATCTTCAAAAAGCTTTCCAGAACTTTGCTTCTGTTCAGGCTGAGCAACCGATGATTTCGGTGCTGCAGATGATTCAGGAACAACTTTGTTGTTTCCGGTAACAGGATCAACCGTTACATTTGGAATATCGTCAAAAACAGAACCTTTTTTATTCGTTTGATCCGAGCTCGACGAAGATTGTTCTGCTGGCGTATTGACTGTGAAAACATCGGTCGAATCAGGTCCGTCTTGGTTTTGGCTCTGATTGATATGAGTTGCCACAACCGTTACACGCACTTCATCTTCAAGCTTATCGTCTACGGAAGTTCCAAAGACAATATTGACATCTTGGCCAGCAGCCTGTGTAACAACATCAGCAGCTGTCTGTGCCTCGTACAATGACATATCAGCCGAACCGGTAACACTCAAAATCACATCCGAAGCTCCCTTTAAGTCAACTTCTAACAACGGAGATGCAATTGCAGCTTTAGTAGCCTCGGCAGCTCGATTTTCGCCTGTAGCAGAACCGATTCCCATCAAAGCCATACCGCCATTAGTCATAATCGTCTTAACATCGGCAAAGTCCAAATTAATAATTCCGGGTTTAGTAATTAAATCGGAAATTCCACGAACGCCCTGCAAAAGAGTATTATCAGCAGCTCTAAACGAATCAGCCAAAGAAGCTTTCCGGTCCATAATTTCAAGCAGACGGTTGTTCGAAACAACAACTAAAGTATCAACATTTTCTTTTAGCTTAGCAATTCCTTCAGCAGCAAAACGAGCTCTTTTCGGACCTTCAAAATTAAATGGGCGAGTAACAACACCAACCGTTAAAGCGCCAACCTCTCGTGCAATACGAGCAATAACTGGTGCAGCACCATTTCCGGTTCCTCCGCCCATTCCGGCAGTAACAAAAACCAAGTCGGCTCCCTGCAATACTTCTTGAATCGACTGTTGAGATTCTTCACCGGCCTTTTCACCCACTTCAGGTGTTGATCCAGCACCAAGTCCACGAGTCAATTTAGGTCCCAACTGTAATTTATTGGGAGCTTTCGAAGCACTTAAAGCCTGCATATCGGTATTGGCGACAATAAATTGAACACCTTCGATACCTTCTTCAATCATGCGGTCAATCGCATTTGATCCGCCACCACCAACACCGATTACCTTAATATTGGCTCCATAACCCGACTGAGCTGCAGGCATCACAAGATCGTTATTATTATTTTCTGTTGCTTTTTTTCTAGCTACCATTTTTACCTCTTATTCTATTCGAACATCTGCGAGTAATATTCTTTTATTTTATCAAGAAAACTTGGCTTTTTATCGGCTTTTTTGCCGCGATTGGGATTTCTTGCTTTCTGGCTTTTTGCTCCAGAATTCGTGTCAACAAAATTCGCGCTTGGAGAAACCAGGGCTAGATTAAGTGTACGCTTTGCTAACCAGTCTGTCATCGATTGATTGGCAACATAATTAGCTACCGACAGAGCATTAACGAACGAAGGATGTCTTAATCCGATTTCTTGTGGAACAAAAACCCGAACCTCTTTATTGAAACGTTTATTAAATAAATCATCAATCCCAGCCAAAGCCGCCCCACCTCCGGTTAGGATCATTTTTCTTGGAACAGCCATTGACTGTAATTGATTTAAATGTGCATATAATTCCGAAGAGATTTCCTCCAAACGAGCGCCGATAATTTGTGATAAATAAGTTACCGGGACATTTTGAACCTGCCCGGTTCCAGCCCGATTTAATTCAATTACACGATTGCTACTAAGTTTTAGAGGATCTGCATAACCAAAATCTCTTTTAATTTGTTCAGCCTGATCAAAATTTATACTAATTTGATTTTGCTGATCCAAAACAACTCGAATATCAGATGTGATATAGGCACCTCCCTGCTGAATATTAGCAATAAACTGAAGTTGGTGCCCTTGAACAATTGAAGCAGTTGTCTGCGATGCTCCGAGGTCAACAATAATGCTACCCTCATTTTGCTCATTTTCGGAAAGAATCAATTCACTTTCGGAAATCGGTGAAAGAATCAATTCCGAAACACTCAATTGAGCTTGTTTGACAGCGGTTTTTAGGTTTTCAATAATAGTTTTAGGACCAACAAAAGCTTGGGCATTGACTTCTAGGATAACACCAACCATATCCAAAGGATTGGGAACCTGACCAAAACCGTCAATTACAAATTCTTCCGGCACAAGATCAATAACTTCTTGATTAGGCGGAAGTTTTGCAGTCGAAATTGCCTGCCTAAAAGCATTAATAACATCATCTTCCGTGATTCGCTTGTCATTACGGGCAACATTGACAGAACCATGTAAATGAAGCATTGAAATTTGAATTGCTGGTATCGAAATGGTAACTTCGTTAATTACTATATTAGCTTTGCTTTGAGCCTGAGAAATCGCTTGAGAAATCGCTTGACTGGCAGCAGCAATATCAACGACCATCCCATGCTTTACACCTTTGCTCGGTGTTTCGCCAACAGCAACAATTCCATAACGCTGATTAGGAGTCTTTTTAATGACTACGCATTTAATTTTATCTGAGCCGACATCTAAACCGACTATTACATCATTATTCATATCCAACAAACACAAATTTAACAGTGATTGACCACAGATTAAAGCTGTTTAAAATCATCTTAATTTTCAAACATTTGTTCGCCACTTTTAAGGAGAAAAATGGTTCTTTTTTTCTCTATTTTGAACTGCTGCTGCTTTTAGAACTTGATTTACTTTTTTTAGAATTCAGCGAACTGACCAAATTGTCATCAGAAGTTTCAAATTTGCGAGCATAACCGCCATATTGAAGGTCGATTACACCATTTGCAATTCCTTTTTCTTTCATCGTAGCAACCATCTTTGGATAAAGATCCATTCTGTTAGATAAGGATGAAGGATTAGCATATACCAAATTTCCATCATTCATAACCAAAGCAAGACGGTTAGGAGAACTTTTAATCGGTGAATAAATAATTTGTGCAACTGCTAGTCTCATAACTTTATCCATCGATAAATAAGCCGTAATTGTCTTTTTCAAAATCTTCGATCCACTTTTAAAATCTGTATAAACCGGTGTTTTCCCATCAGGTTGAATACTCTTACTACTCAACTGAGCATTTTGATTCATTCGATACCACTTTTGTTTTATCTGAACAAAACCAGCCGTCAAATTCTCGTTAACATGAATAATTGCTGTTCCATTTTTTGAAAGTTCCAAACTAACTGATCGAATCATTGAATCATTTTCTATCTTACGATTAATTGTTTGCCCCTGACCGGCCCACTGCCAATATGGATCACCGACTTTTAAATCAAGTTTCTTTAAGACTTGACGATAATCCATCTGAAAGGTATAAACTTTTGTTTCTTTAATATCCTGCCAGGGACGTAAAAAAAACAATATTTGTAAGAAAAGAGCAAGCAAAACCGCAGCAGTAAAAAATAATCCAATCTTATTAAAAACCGGATTATTCGAAGTATAAGCGGGTCTTTCCTCATTAGAAGAGAAATGTACCATCGGTCGCTTAGAATTATTTTTATTTCGTTGTTTCTTGCTTACGCTCATTAATAACTTGCACTAATAATCTATATAATTTATCGGCAGCATCCGGATGACCGAGTTTTTTTGCTGCTTCGGCCATTGATTTTAATTTAGTTTCATGGCTCAAAAGTTCGCTCAAATCATGATAAAGCATTGCCGAAGAGAGTTCACTTTCCAAAATGACTTCTGCCGCACCGATTTCTTCTAATTGACGAGCATTTTTTTCTTGGTGATTGGCTGTAACGTTTGGCGAAGGAATTAATATAGAGGGAATACCCAATGCAGTGATTTCGGCCAAAGTTGTCGCTCCAGACCTACTGATCAAAAGATTAATTTTCGGTAATACATCATCCATATTGTCCAAATATGGCAAAACGACAAAATTAGAACTGTTAATTTTCAAATCAGCTAATTGATTGCTAACTGAATCAAAATATTTTCTGCCAGTAACAAAGATAGCCTGAAATTTATTTTGCTTGGAAAAACGATTGGCAAAATTAACAACTGCCGAATTCAATTTCAGGGCTCCACCGGATCCACCAAAAATCAAGACAGTCGGAAGTTTTGGATTTAAATCAAATTCAGTTAGACTAAAATCGCCTTTTTTCTCAAAAACCTGCTGGCCACGAGGATTGCCTGTCAAAACAACCTTGTCTTTTGGAAATTGACCGGCTGCATGAGGGAAACTAATTGCAATTCGATCAGCACCGCGACTAAGAAACTTGTTAGTAACTCCGGCAATTGAATTTTGTTCGTTTATAACAGTTGGAATATGAAGCCTTTGAGCAGCATATAGCACAGCGCCACTAACATAGCCACCAGTTCCAAGAACGATATCAGGTTTAAAATCGCGAATAATTTGTTTGGACTTTTTGACAGCCTTAATGAATAAATCAACCGTTTTAAAATTCGTTAAAGAAAGCGAACGAGAAAATCCCTGAACATGCAGCTGCTTGAAATTCAATCCAGTCTTTGGAACGATCGATCCTTCTAATCCACGAAATGACCCAATGTAAAGAACATCCGAATTAGGTTCGTATTTTAAGAGCGATTCAACCAAGGCTAATGCTGGATAAATATGGCCACCGGTACCACCGCCAGAAACGATTATTCTCATGACCAGGCCTCCTGATTCTTAATCATTTTTTTGAACTCCTCGCCACGAATTTCAAAATTTGGAAACTGATCCCAACTGGCGGCAGCCGGACTGAACAGCAATACTTGGCCCGGTTTACTAAGTTTCTTTGCTTTAGAAACAGCTTCTTTTAAATTATCGACAACAACTGTTTCCTCAATACCGGCTTTTTGACCGGCAATTTGTAATTTATTTTTGGTTTGGCCGTAAGTTATCAAAGTCGCAACATTCTGGAAGTTCGGTACCAAACGATTCAAGTCATCGCCTCGATCAAGTCCACCGGCGATCAAAGTAATCGGTTCTTTAAAGCTGGCCAGAGCCTTTTGCGTAGCTTCTATATCAGTTGCCTTGGAATCGTTATAAACGGTTCGTTCTTCAATTACCCCAACCGGTTCCAATCTATGTTCAAGGCCTGTAAACGAAGTGAGAACTTTTTCAATTGCCCGGTTTGAAACACCAAATATTTTGGCAGCCGTAATAGCTGCCAAAATATTTTCTAAATTATGCTCGCCGACCAAAACGATCTTAGAAAGGTCGATTATCTTTTCATCGTCAAAATAAATTATTCCATCATTAACGTAAGTATTAACAGAAGTATTTGTTGGAGAAAAATAATAATCATCTGCTTGAGAACGTTTTGCAAAATCTTTAGAATCGCTCGAAGAATCATTTAAAATCAGATAATCATCCTTTGTTTGGTGCTGAGTGATCGAAAACTTCGCCCGAAGGTAGTTTTCCCGTGTATGATGAAAATCAATATGGGAAGCAAAAAGATTTGTTATAACAGCTATTTTTGGCTTAATATTCTGAGCCCCAAGCAATTGAAAACTTGATAATTCAAGCATCAAAACTCTTGGCTGAATATCAGCCAGCAATAATTCACTAACTGGAATTCCGATATTCCCACCGACTTTTACATCGACATTGTCTGCTTTAAGCATTTTTCCAATTAAAGTGGTAGTTGTTGTTTTACCATTCGAACCGGTAACAGCAAGTAATTCTCCTTTAAACTGATCAAGAGCAACCTGAACTTCCGTAATCACAGGAATGTTTAAGTTAAGTGCTTTTTTTATAATTTCCTTTTCATAACGAATACCAGGGTTTTTGACTAATAAATCAAAACTTTCATCTATATCATCAACGAAATTAACATCATCAAAAAGATCATCTGGTTTTTCATCGGTCGTTACATAAACTCTTGCTCCAATTTTTTTTAAAAGCTGATAAACAGCCTTTCCGGAACGTGCCCACCCATAAACCAATACTTTTTTATTCTGATAATTCATTTGATCCATACAAATACTCCAATCACGGTAATTATAAGCTGAATAGTCCAAAACAGACTATCAATTTTCCATTCGCTCCAGCCAGCCCTTTGAAAACTATGCTGTAAAGGAGCAACTGGGAAAACCCGAACATGAAAGAAATGATAAACAAGAACCTGAACCATAACTGAAACAGTATCCGCTACCAAAATCAGTCCAAACCATAAAAGGCTCCAAGGATGCTGCAAAAAAATCGCGTTAATGGCCATTGCAGCTCCAAGAGCCATGCTTCCGCAATCGCCCATAAAAATTTTCGCTTTTGGTCGATTAAAAATAAAATATGCAATCAGAGAACCAACAACGGAAAAATCAAAAATAACCAATAAACTTAAATTTTCTTTAATTCCAATAATTCCATAACCAACAAAAATCAAAAAAGCGATTCCGGCTAAAAGACCATCGATTCCGTCAACGAAATTGGCCGCATTACTCCAGCCGACAAACCAAAACAAATAAAAAGCAAATTGAATCAAAAAATAAAAAGGCAATGCTCTAAAAAAAGGAAAAGTCAATTTATCAGGAATATGGACAGCCACCAATATAATCGTTATCAAAGCCGCCGAAATAATCTGTGCTATCAATTTAGGAATAAATCGAAAACCCTCATCACGATGATAAAAGACTTTCAAAGCATCATCAATTAGACCAATCAAACCAAAAGACAAGAAACTGACAATGAAAAAAATAACATTAATCGAATCCGATCCAAAAAGAAACATAACGATTAAAGTCGCACAAAGCGAGCTCAGAATAAAAGCAATTCCTCCCATCGACGGAGTGCCGTTTTTTTCGGAGGTATCAACCCCAAAACCCCTTTTGCCGCTTCTCTCAACTCCGACCTCTCCTCGACTGGTTAAATAGCCAATCAGAAAAGGAGTTGCCACAAAAGCGATTAGAAAACCAATCAGCAAGGCGGAAAATATCTGAAAAATCATTGTAGTTTTACCCCCAAATTTTCTCCCTTTTTTATAGTACTCTTCGTGCTAATGCTCTGCGAAACAACTTTCCCGGCACCGGAGTAAGAAAGATTGATCCCGGTTAAACTGGAAAAAGTCGAAACGTCCGAGATTGACCAGCCCTTCATGTTTGGCATTACAACATCACCGGATGTTTTAACAAAAATCTTTTGGCCACTAACAATTTTCGTTTCAGGACTAATTGACTGAGAAGTAATTTTTTTCGAACTATCCCCAACGATAACCAGAGTCAAACCCGCACTTTTTAACGAGGCCTCAACTCCTGAAGCAATTTTCCCCTGTAAATCTGGAACGGTAGCATTTTTAACTTTAACATTGCTGCTTGCTTTTGCAGCGTTCAAAGCAGATAAAATTAATGGATGAAAAACCGTATTGATAGTAGTATCGGCCAAACCGCCGATAAATTTCTCCGGTTGTTTCAAATACATATAAAAGATAAATTTAGGATGTTTTGCAGGTACCAAAACCTCAACCGAGTGAGTCGACTCATCATAGTTGTCGGTGTATTTACCATCAATTGCAATTTGAGCAGTTCCGGTTTTCGCTGCAATCTGATAACCTTCTTTTGCAAGTGAATAAGTTTTTGCAGTCCCGTCCGGCAGATTAACAACATCGATCATATCTTTTCTAACCTGCTCGGCAGTCGTTTTTTTCATCGTTCGAGAAAGGACTTGTTTTTTGTTTTTATATACAACTTTATTCGTGTCAGGATTGACAACTTTCGACACAAGATAAGGTCTAATCTCCCGTCCATCATTAGCTACAGCAGTCAAGCCTTGGACAATCTGCATTGGTGTAACATCAATGCCCTGGCCAAATGCCGTATCGGCTTGCTCAATCGGTTCGTTGAAAACAATTGAACCAGCTGATTCATTCGGTAGCATTGTTTTAGTTGCTTTAAGAAAACGGAACTTATTGATGTAATTACGCCATATCGTTGGGCCCATACTGATTTCTGTTTTCGCAAAAGCCACATTCGAAGATCTCGCAAATCCTTCCCGATAAGTAAGAACTCCCATATCGTCTTCAGCATCGTAAACTTTTTGACTACCAACGTTCAATTCGCCTGATTTGAAGGTTGCAGTTGGATTCCAATGGCCTGTATCAATGGCCGCCGACAGAGTGAAGACCTTCATTGTTGATCCTGGTTCGATTGGATCCTGAACCAGCAGATTATCCCACATATTGCTGAGTCCTTTTTTAGTTGAAGCGTTAAATGTCGGCCTTTGTGTTGCAGCCAAAATAGCTCCGGTTTTGGCATTTACTAAAATAGCCGTCATCGCTTTTGGCTTAGTTACTTTATAGACATGGCTCATTAAACTCTCAAGTTGATATTGGAGGTTATAGTTCAAAGTTAAATAGACATTGTCGCCTTCTTTAACTTTTTTATTTGTAGAAGAAGTTAAAGCAACTCCGCTGGCTGTTTGCTGTCCGGTTTTGACACCAGCTTTGCCGGCCAAATACTTATTCATAGATTCTTCAATTCCCATAATTCCGGTCATTTTGGTCGACTGTGTTTTGGAATTAGTTTTATTGGCAGTTAAACCAACGATTTGCGAAGCGAAGACCCCGTTTGGATAAAGACGAGAAGCATTTGTTGTGAATTTTAGGCCAGGAAGTTTTGCAGCCACAATTTTGTCATGTTGAGAAATACTTAGATTTTGACCAGCGGAACCGAACTCGACTTGAAAAGTACCTTTTTTCGCATCCAAACGCTTTAAAATATCACTTTCTTTCATATCGATTACCTTTGATAAAAGCTTGGCAGTCTTTTTCTTATTAACGACGTACAAAGCTTTACCGTTGGATTTATAGCTTTTGTCAACAATGGCATAAAGATTATAAGTAGTTGTATTTTCAGCCAGCACCTGACCGGTTGAATCGAAAATTTCTCCTCGTTTCGGTTGAATTGTCTGGTTAGACACAAAATGTTTTAATTCACTTTCTGACAGTTTACGGCCTTTAACAGTTTTGGTAGCCGAGACATAAACGAAATGAATAGCAAGAGCCAACAAAATAACCGAAATGGTAAAGAAAATCATCATTCCGGCTCTTTTGCTCCGATTAATTGGACTTGTTTTTGAATTTTTACGCTTTTTGTTTTCCACTATTTATCAATATTTTGTACGTTTTCCGAATTTAATGTCATACCATTCTTTTTTGCAAAACTTTTCAAAGCAGACAGGCTGGTCATCTGAGTAATTTTTTGTTTTGATTTATCATTTTCACTTTTTAATTTAGTAATTTGACTACTGGCTGTTTCAAGCTGGCTATCCACGCGAGTGGTTGCATTAGAAAGTAGAAGACTAACAAACATTACTCCTCCGACAAGAGCCGAAACTATAAACACAAAAAGATAATCATTCAAAGACCAACGTGCCTTTTTAAAGGTCCGCTGTTTGGTTTTTGGTGGAACAACCGTCAACGACGGACGATTATCTTTTAATTTTCGATATGTAATTGAAGGTGCGTTTTGTGCCATTAGTTTTTCTCCAAAACTCGAAGTTTCGCGCTATGGGCGCGATGGTTTTCTTTTATTTCATTTATCGAAGGTACGATTGGATGCTTAGTAATTAATTTGAATTCTTCTTTAATAAACTTGTCCGGTACCGGCAGTTTACTCGGGAGTTGATTCTTGGTTGCCAGTTGATTAAAAAAATGTTTAACAATCCGATCTTCCAATGATTGAAAAGTAATCACAGAAATCCTACCTCCGCTATCAAGCAATTGGCTGGCCTGCTTGAGTGCTTCCTGCAAAACGGCCAATTCATCATTGACAGCAATCCTTATCGCTTGAAAAGTTTTTTTGGCCGGATGCCCTTTTTTGTGTAAAACTTTGTCAGGCAAAGCCTCTTTGATTGTCTCTACGAGTTCTTCAGTAGTAACAATCGGCCGATTCTCTCGTCGTTTAATAATTTTCCTCGCGATTGGACTTGCAAATTTTTCCTCACCATAGCGATTAATAATCGAAGCAAGATCTTTGTATTCCCAGGTGTTAACAATTTGGTAGGCATCAAGACTTTGATTCTGATCCATGCGCATATCCAGGCGGGAATCACTGCGATAGCTAAAACCGCGTTTTTGATCGTCAAATTGAGGAGAACTAACACCAAGATCAAATACAATGCCATCTATTTGAAAGACACTCAGTAAATTTAATTCCTTAATCAAATTCTGAAAATTCGAATGAATTAAACTTAGACGTCCCTCAGAAATTTCTTTTGAGAAACGCTTTTTGTTGAAATCAATCGCATTTCCATCCTGGTCAAAACTATAAACGTGCCCATGAATAGCTTTCTTCAGCAAAAGGTCGGTGTGGCCACCGCCCCCAAGCGTTGCATCAACATAAACCCCATTAGTCTTCACAGCTAAATTTTCCACTGCCTGTTGCAGAAAAACTGTAACGTGCCCATAGTTTTCCGTCATAAGTCAAAGTCCGTCAACTCTTCAGCAATTTGATCGAAATTCTCGGCTGTACCAGCTGTATATTCTTCCCAATTGTCTTTACTCCAAATTTCAAAACCATTGCCTGAACCAGTGATTACGACATTTTTTTTCAGCTGAGCATGTTCTTTTAAAACAGTAGGAATAATTATCCTTCCCTGCTTGTCAAAATCGGACTCAATTGCTCCAGCAAGCACAAAGCGGCGAAAAGCACGGGCATCCTTGGCTCCAAAAGGAAGTTTATTCAATTTTTCTTCAAATTTATCCCATTCGTCTTTGGGAAAAGCGAATAAAGAATGTTCCATCCAGCGGGTAACAACAAAGGTGTCGCCCAATTGGTTTCGAAACTTAGCCGGAATGATTAAACGGGATTTATCGTCCAGCGTATGTTGATACTCGCCCATAAACATGCGTTTAATCCTCCTTTCAAGTTCATTCATAAATTTACCACTTTCCCCCACTTTTTTCCACTTGTTCACCACTTATCCACAGAAAAAAATAATAAAAAAGCCGGTTCGTTAGAACCGGTTTAGTGATTTATAAATACGTAGACGATAATTCCAATTAATTCTATTAACAAAATAGTCCCTGTCAAATTAATAAACCAAATCCAGAATTTTTTCAGACTATGTCGATCATCTGATTTAAAGATTAGCAAAATGACGATCAACAGCCAAATCAACAGCCAAAAAGCAATTGCAATGTATTGAAAGTTGAAAGCCAAGTAATGATCAATCAAAACAATTACAAGAAAAAAATCAGCTGGAATCAGCCAATCCCAAAAGGGAGTATCACTAATTTGGTACTGCTTTGCAAAAAATTGCAAAGCAAGCCAAGATACTATCGATATACACCAAAAAAATATTGCCAAGTAGAACATCATTTATTAGGATACGTTAAAAAAAGGATTGATGCTAATTGCAATTTAAAATAATTAAAAACAAAAGCAGATCTATTTAAAGATCTGCTTGATTAATCTAATCCTTGGTATTCTTATCCGAAACCAAAACTTCCCGTGGGCGACTTCCATCTTGTGGTCCAACAATCCCGGCAGCTTCCAAATCATCAATAATTCGCGCTGCCCGATTATAGCCAATCCGAAAACGGCGCTGTAATAAACTGGTTGAAGCCTTTTTTTGTTGAATAACGAAATCAGATGCTTCATTAAACAAATCATCTACCGGTTCCCCATTTGCTCCAGTTTCTTCATTTGCATTATCAGCTAATTCACCGTCTTCTACCAACATACTAGAAGCATATTGAGCTGATGATTCTTCCCGAATGTAGTTGGTAATTGTCTCAACGTCTCGATCCGGAATAAAAGCTCCTTGAATTCGCATAGGTTCTTTACCAACAGGCGCAAAAAGCATATCGCCTTTTCCAAGTAACTTTTCAGCCCCATTTTGATCAAGAATTGTACGACTATCAATTCCCGAAGAAACGGCAAAGGCAATTCGCGAAGGAACATTCGCTTTAATTAAACCAGTTATGACATCAACCGAAGGTCGTTGAGTAGCTAAAATCAAATGGACGCCAGCGGCCCGTCCCATCTGAGCAATACGAACAATTGCCGTCTCAACGTCGCTTTTAGCTGTCATCATTAGATCAGCCAATTCATCAACAATAATTACGATATAGGGCATTTTTGGCATTACATGCCCTTTTGTTTTGTTGTAGTCGAGAACTTTCTGATTCCAACCGTCAATATTTCGAACGCCATGATCGGCAAATAGTTCGTAGCGTCGTTCCATTTCTTTAACAGCCTTTTGCAAACCACGTGCAGCTTTTCGCGGTTCGGAAATTACCGGTGCAAGCAAATGCGGTAAATCGTTGTACATCGACAATTCAACTCTTTTTGGATCAACCATCATTAACTTAACTTCATTTGGCTTTAGACGCATCAAAAGCGAACTGATAATTCCATTAATCGCAACTGATTTTCCTGATCCAGTCGCTCCAGCAATTAAAAGATGCGGCATTGCTGATAAATCAGCAGAAACGACATCATTATTGACATCGCGCCCAAGCGGAACAGTCAAGGGATGTTTCGGATTAAACTGTGAATGCTCGATAATGTCTGAAAAACCAACCGTCGCTTGAACTTCGTTTGGAACTTCGACTCCAACAAATGGTTTTCCTGGAATTGGAGCTTCAATACGAATCGATTTAGC
Organism: Oenococcus sp. UCMA 16435; assembly: GCA_004010835.2. GTDB lineage: Bacteria > Bacillota > Bacilli > Lactobacillales > Lactobacillaceae > Oenococcus. Next base: position 1,990,630 of record CP030868.2, on the reverse strand, counting down.
CGATAAAGCAAGTGCAAGATCGTCAGCGCGGTTGGCAATCGTTGAAACTTTAACGCCACGAGCCGGTTTCAATTCGTATTGAGTAACGGTCGGTCCCAAGCTAACCGAGCTAACTTCCGTGTCGATATTGAAAGATTTTAAAGTATCGCGAACAATTTGAGATTTTTTTGTTAACTGCTTATACTCACTGGTTTGATCAACAATTTGAATGTGCGATAAAACCGAAAACGGAGGTACTTTGTAATTTGGATTATCAATAGTTTCAATTGAATCAATAATCTGGTCATCATCAATTTCTTTAGAAATCTTATCGTCAAAATCGGTTGGTGCATTTGAGAGATTCCCAACACCGGAATTTTGATTTGAATTACTTAAAGGATTATCAGGAACGATATTTGAATTTTGGCGAGTCGATCTATTAGAATTACTTTCACTATCAACTTGATTCCAACGAATTTTTGGCTGGACCTCTTCGGTTGTCGTAGTTGTTCTGGAAACCAGCCCTTCTTCGTCTTTTGCATTGCCATCCTGAAAATATTTTTTTAAGAAATTTTTTCGTTGAGGATTTTTTGAATTATTTGCTCGCTTGTCTTGAAATTTAGATATTCGTTCTCGACAAAATTGAGTTACTTTTGAAATTGAATAGAGAACGGATTTATCAAATAAGCGAAAAAGTCCAAAGATAACAGACAAAATCGAAACAATCCAAACACCAACGTTTGAAATCATTTGGGAAAGAGCTAAATATAATACAGCGCCAATTAAACCGCCTCCGACATTTGCCTGGGAACGATTGTGACGCATATCGTTAGATATAACTTTAAATAATTCCTTCAAAAGATTGGTGCTGTTATGAAGATCGGCATCAAAAAAAAGCGAGCTAATCGTCAAAAATGGTAGTGCCAAGAAAATAATGCCAACAATAATTCGCGTGGGAATTTTCGGCAATTTTTTATACAATAGCCAGTAACCCAAAAAGAAAGCAATCAATAAAATAAAAATAACAAAATAATTGCCAAAAACATATTTGTAAATATTGGCAAAGAAATTTCCAATAATTCCGAGACGGAAAATTCCCAAAACAAATAGAACCTCGATAGCCAGTATCAAAATAGTTTTTGAATTTATTTTTTGTGTCTTTTTAGTTTTTCTTCTACGTCTTGTTGCCATTTACCCAGCATTAAGTCTATAAAAAAAAGCGAGCAGATAAAAATGCCTTAAGTATTACTTTAACTTGTCTTGATCATATTCATGAACGAGTTCAAGCCCTTGAAAATTTTGCTGACGCATTGCCTCATAAAGGACAATGGCAACCGAATTGCTCAAATTTAACGAACGAACATGTTGATCATTTTGAGGAATTCGAATTGCTTTTTCCGGATTTTTTCGCATAAATACTTCAGGAAGACCATAGGCTTCGTTACCAAACAGAAAATACTGGTCTATTGAAGTATTGGAAAAATCGGCTTGATCATAAGAAATTCTGGCATATTTGGAAACAAGAAAAAGTTTTCCCTTTTTGATAGTTTCCAAAAATTCAGGTAAATTTTCATGAACCACTAAATCAACATTACTCCAATAATCCAAGCCAGCTCTAATTACCTTTTTATCATCCAAATCAAAACCAAGTGGCTTTATCAAATGCAAACGTGCATTAATCGCCGTAGCGGTTCTAGCTATATTGCCTGTATTTGCAGGCATTGAAGGTTCAAACAAAACAATATGATTCATCCTTTAAATAACTCCGAATTTTCTCTCCACCAATGATAACTTCTACCGATTAATACTTTTAAGACAGCATAGGCAGGAATCCCAAAGGCAACTCCAAGCAAACCAAACATTTCTCCGGCTCCTAATAAAATAACCAAAACGGTAATTGGATGAATATTCATCGAAGCGCCCATAATTTTTGGATGAATTAAACGCGATTCCAAAGTCTGTTCGATAACAAAGACAATTAAAACAGCAATCAAGAGATGAATTCCACCAAACAAAGCAATAATTACAGCAGGAATCATCGCCAAGAAGGAACCCAAATAAGGAATTAGATTTAGCGGACCGGCTAATAATCCAATCCAAATCCCATACGGTAGTCCGACAATTGAAAAACCAATCATAAACATAATCGAAACAGCCACAGCCGTTAAAATTTGCCCGCGTAAATAATCTGAAATCTGTTTATTAATTTCATGGAGAACTTCTAACAAGCTTGGACGAGTCCGAGTTGGGAAAAACTGTGAAATATAATGTGGAAGCTGATCACCATCTTTTAACATGTAATAAAGAATAAAAGGAAAAGTAATTAGAGTAATTGCGACCATTGTAATTGCCCGCGTTATTTTGCCAACCCCGGCAATACCGTTAGTCAAATAATTTTTTGACCAGTCGATAATCGTTTTATTAAAATTATTATTCGTATCCAAAACCCAGTTTTTAATCGGCTTTAATCCCGGATAACTAAGCCAGGTCTGTAGTCTCTTGGACCAATGCGAATAATAGTCAGGCCAATGTTTGAAAAAAACAATGAAATTATCACGAATAATTGGCGCAATATAGACAACAAACAATACTAAAAGAAGTGCCGCAATCAGAAAAATGATTAAAACGATTAACTGCTTGGACAAATGAAATTTATCATGAGCCCAATTAACAGATGGAATTAACAAGTAATAGAAAATTCCAGCAGTAATAACCGGTGCTCCGACTGCAGAAAAAAGTGCTTTTATTGGTTCGAAAATAAAACTTGTTTTGTGAAGCATATAAATCGTCAAAAGAAGCAAAATAATCACCAAAAGCACTGAAACTAAACGATTATTGAATACCCAGCGTTCAAGCCAAGTTTTTTGTTGGTGAACTTCCCTTTTATTAAATCGCATTGCTCTTTTACTCTATCATGATTGATAATGGTTATGTAACAAGAAAGGAAAAATAATGAGCTACAAATTACTATTTGGAACTTATACAAAATCTGAATCCAAGGGCTTATATGAAGCTGAATTATCTGATAGCGGCGAACTGAAAAACTTAAAAAACACTGCCAAAATCGGATCACCAACATATTTCGCCGTTTCTGATGCCGGAATACTTTACGCGGTTGACAAGCAAGACCAGCGTGGCGGCATATCAGCATGGGATATTTCAACAATTCCATTCAAAAAAACCGACGAACAAATATCCAATGGATCCTCACCAGCCTATATATTCGTTGATGAAAAACGTCAATTAGTCTTTACTGGAAATTATCATAAAGGATCAGTATCTATTTATAAGATTATCGGTAAAAAATTAATTCAAAGCGATGAATTCAAAAATGAAGGCAGTGGTCCCCGCCCAGAACAGGAATCATCACATATTCATTTCACAGGGCTAACTCCGGATAATCGATTAGTGGCTGTCGATCTAGGGAGTGACGAAGTATTAACATTCGATCTATCAAAAGATGGAAAATTGTCTCAGCCAATTCGTTTTAAAACAGAAAAAGGTTTTGGCCCCCGACATATTCGCTTTAGCAAAGATGGCAATTATGCCTATCTGCTTGGAGAACTTTCTTCAAAATTATCTGTTTTAAAATATAAAGAAGGAAAATTCGAACTTGTTAAAACGGTTTCGACAATTCCGGCAGATTGGGCAACCCATAATGGGGCTGCAGCAATTCGTCTTTCTGATGATTATAAATTCATCTACACCTCAAACAGAGGATATAATTCAATTGCCGTCTTTAAAATTACTGAAAATCAGGAAAATGTTGAATTAATTCAACAGATATCGACACAGGGAGATTTTCCCCGTGACTTTAATATCAGTCCGGATGGAAAATATTTGGTAGCTGCTAATCAAAACACAAATAATGCAACAAGTTATTCGATTAATAACGAAAATGGTAAACTCACGTTAATCCAAAAAGATTTTCATCTGCCAGAAGCAGTTCGTGTTTATTTTGAAAAGTAATTCAGTAATGCCCGGCTTCAATAATCCGCTGAACATCATCTGGCAAACCAGCATTAAAATGCTGGTTTTTATTTGCAAAGGGATCAAAAAAGATCATCTCAGAAGCGTGAAGTGCCTGTCGGGAAATTAATTTTGAATGCGGTCCCCCATATAATGCATCACCGATCAATGGATGCCCAGCCCAAGTCATATGAACGCGAATTTGATGAGTTCGACCAGTATGCAACTGAATTCGCAATTGAGTAAAATTCTGAAAACGTTTCTCAACCCAATATTCAGTGACTGATTTTTTACCATCCTGACGAACTTGTCGCCTAATGAAATCACCTTCAACCCGACCGATTGGTTCATCAATCAATCCGTGGTCTTCTTGAAAGTTGCCGGATACCAAAGCAATATAAAACTTTTCAATATCGTGATGTTCCATCAGGGCATCATTTAGCAAAGCATGAGCAAACTTATGTTTTGCTAAGAGAACCAACCCACTCGTATCGCGATCCAAACGAGTAACAACATGTGGAACAAGGCTATCAGCTTTTTCTTTGATTAAATGAGCCTTGATCATATTAACAAGAGTTGTTTTTCGATCGGCGTGTCCAGGCACAGTAGTTACAAAAGCCGGCTTGTTGACAAGCAAGAAGTTTTTATCCTCAAAAACTACTTTCAAAGAATCGGCAAAATCAGCGTCTAATTCTACATTTTCTCTTTCGGGAGGCATGAAAATCGTTATTTTTTCACCATTTTTAACATAATCATTCGTAAAAACTTCATGATTTTCAACGACGATTTTGCCTCCAAAATGTTTTATCTGCGAAAACATTCGGTGTGACACACCACGTGCTTTTAGAAACAAACGAACTTTTTCCGGTTCCTTTGTTTCTGAAACCCATGAAAATTCCATTAACGTTCGTCTCCAATGAATGAATTTTTAACTCGTTGCCAAAAACTAATCTGTTTATAATTAGCCATCCGCAAAGGCTGTTTGGCAATCTTGAAAATAATTTCTTGGTACCGGGTCTCTGGAAGATGATAACTATCATAATTTATCGTGGGATCACCAATTTCCGGAACCACTCGAATTGTCGTATGTGAAGAAACAATAATCGGTGAGCCTAAAGTTCTATAGACGCGATTATTGATTGAAGCTATTTCGGTCATTTGCAATGCTGAAAAATTTGGATCGATCAAAGCACCGTTCAAAGACTTATTATATCCAGAAGAACCAGTAGGTGTAGAAATACAAAGACCGTCTCCACGAAATTTTTCGAATAATAAATCATCCACATAAACATCAACAGAAAGCGAATTTGTAATTCGATTCATAATAATCTCATTAACCGCAAGAATATCAGTAACTTGTCCATCTAAATAACGAACTTTGGCCTCCATTAAAGGGTAATGAGCAGATTGCCCATGATCCTGTTTAATTTTATCAACCAAAAGATCGATTTCGCCAACCAACCAATCCGAATAAAAGCCTAAATGTCCAGTATGGACACCGACAAATCGGATCGTCGACAATTGATTAGCAAATTGGTGGACGGCCGACAAAAACGTACCATCCCCACCAATCGAAATCACCAAATCAGGAAATTTATCTGTCAGAATCTCGTTAGCATTCTCAAGTTTCTCTTTTAATTCTTTAGCAACTTCTAAAGATAAAGGTTGGTCATTTGGAAACAAGCAAATCTTCATATCTTTCATTCTAACGAATAAATAGTCGTGATAAGTTATTTTTTTAAAAAGCCCAATAAAATTCGCAAAACTTAAAAGTTACAAATCAATCTTTCTTTACTTTGTAACAAGTTCTTGAAATTCATTCAAACGTTTTTCAAAAACATTGAAAGCCTTGTCTAAGTAATCAGACTTCTCCATATCAACACCAGCTTTTTTAATCACATTTAGTGGATAGTCGGAGGAGCCGGCCGATAAATAAGCTAAATAGAGCGGTACGTTTTTCTTCGGATCTTCAATAATACCCTGTGATAAAGTAATTGCAGCTGACTCGCCGGTTGCATATTGATAAACATAGTAATTGTAATAAAAGTGGGGTATCCTGGCCCATTCGAGCTCGATTTGTGAATCAAATGTTAAGGAATCACCATAGAATTTTTTATTTAAACTACCATAAAAATCTGATAAAGTTTCAGCTGTTAAAGCCGTTCCCTTTTGTGCTTCCTTGTGCATCCAATCTTCAAATTCAGCAAATTGAGTTTGGCGAAAAACCGTTCCTTTGAATCCGTCAAGATAATGATTCAACACATAAGCTCTGATTTTTGGATCGGTTTGAGTTTTTAATAAATAATCGGTCAGCAACATCTCATTGGTTGTCGAAGCGATTTCTGCCAAAAAAATTGGATAATCTCCGTATTGATACGGTTGATTGCTTCTCGTCAATAATGAATGTTGAGAATGACCCGATTCGTGAATCAAAGTGAAAACGTTATCAAGTGTATCCTGCCAATTCAATAGAATATAAGGAACAGTGTCATAAGCCCCGTCCGAATATGCTCCTGAACGTTTACCAGCATTTTCCGGAACATCGATCCAGCGCTCATCAAACTCGCGTTCAATTCCATCGAGATATTCATCACCCAACGGTTTTAAAGCTTCTAAAACAATTGCTTTAGCACCCTCGAAATCAATTGGGAAATCAACCTTGCCGGTAATCGGTGTATAAAGATCATAGCTATGCAATTCCGAAAGACCAAGAAGTTTCTTCCGCAAAGCAACATAACAATGAAGCAAATTCAGATGTTGATCAGTTGTTGAAACCAAAGTATTGAAAACTGTCTCTGGAATATTATGGCTGAAAGTTTCTGCTTCCAAATCACTTTTAAATTTATGAGTAAGAGCCAAAAAATTGTCAGCCTTCATTTGTCCATATAAAGTCGATGCAAAAGTATTTTTCAACTTATCATAGGACTTGTAAAGCGTTGTAAAAGCATTCTTACGAATCTGACGATTATCCGACTCAAGCATCCTCGAATAAAGGCCTTGAGTTAATTCAACATTTTCTCCCTCTTCATCGACAACATCGTCATATTTCAAATCAGAATCATTCAAAACACTGAAAGTTTGTGAACTATTCGATAAGATATCTCCGGCACTGGCAAGCAACTTTTCTTCAGCAGGTGCCAAAGTATGATCACGGTTTCGAGCATACGAATCAATCATATGACGGTAATCTTCTAATTCAGGTTCATCCTGATAAAAAGAAGCCAATTCATCCGGAGTAAAAGCGATGATAGCCGGAGTCAAAAAAGAACTCGCCGACTCAGCCTGGGCCGCTAAGCTTCCAACTCTTGCGTTAAAGGCAGCATATTTATTATTGCTAGTATCCTGATCCGATTTTCTTGAAGCATAAACATATACCGTTTCAACCAGCCTATACATATCTAAAATGGATTTAATAGCCCGTAAAAGACTTTTTGCATCTTTGACCGTGTCGGTTAATTTAGAAACAGCTTTAATTTTCGTTTCAGACTCTTGAAAAGCCTTTTCCCAATCTTCATCCGTCTTAAAAATCTTGCTGAGATCCCATGTTTGAGCGGGATTTTTTTCAATTTCAGCCCGTGTTATCTGTTTTTTGCTTTCTGTCATAGACCCTCCATAAATGAAACTATTTTACCGCAAGAATGCCAGCTTCTGTTGATAATTCTCAAACCAGATCGGCATTTTTTTTACAAAAACATAGGAAATTTTAAGATCAATAATTTTTTCCTGACTAAGTTCTTGCAATATTTTTAGAAAAGCGTTTCTTGCAAATTGGTTTTTAACCGATCTTTCATAAAAATATTTGTTGGAAGTAAATTTTTTTAACAAACAGTTGATTGAATAAAGATTGCCTTGGCCAATCCGCTCTAATTCCAAAATAATTTCCAAACGCCATTGCCAATTTGTCGTTTTCAAACCAGCTTGGCTGCCCCGATGAATTATCCAAGGACCACAAGCAACGTTAATGTGTCGATACTTATAAGCAAGTCTACAAGTTTCACTCGGAAGACGCTTTAAAATCAAATTTTTTTGTAAAAAATCAGCTTGTTTATACAAGTCTTTTTTATCAGTCGAGATATTTTTCAATCGCTTATTCAAGGGTTTCTTCAAAAAAATATTATCAATAAAACTATTCAATGAAATTTTATAAACTATTGATTTAAATTTTGCGTGGTCAATTTTGGAAAAGCCGGTAAAAATTCTAATCTGTTCATTGAATTGGTCCCAATAATACACTTTTGTCGCTTGATCAGCGAATTTAAAAATAGTTCTCTGACTTGGATTCGCAAAAGAATAATTTGGTCCCAAAATCCAAATAACTGGTAAACCGATTATCATATATCCTTGATTTCTTTCTCTTAGATGCGAAATGCTAATTGGGCTTTGCTGAAACTCGATTGCCACTCTCTTTCCACTTGAATCGCTAATTATTAAATCAGCTCTTTGAGAAATAGATGGTAAAACTTTTTCCAACTCAGCTTGGTAACCCACGCTTTCAGCAGCTTCCTTTATTTTTTTCTTTGCCAGTAAATGAATTTCGCTTTCATTTTCCGAAAAACTACTGCAATTATTATTAACCGAATGAGCGAAATAAGGAATTTTAATTTCTCCACGGCGCAGAAACAATCTTTTTTTACAAAAAGGACAATAAAAAAACTCATCGCGTTTCGCGTGATCAGCTTCAATTAATACATTATGGCGATCTTTGGCAATAAGCATATCTAATACTTATTACGTAAAAAATTAATTTTTAAAAAATTTTTTTGATAATTCGAGTGCGCTATTCAAAAAAATCGGTTTTTTCAAATCACTTGCTTCAATTTGACTGCCATCAACACGTAAACCAAAATCACTCATTAGTAATTGAATCGCTTCAGCTTTTTTTGTTCTTGAAAGAAGATGAAGCAGAAAAGCGCGATGCACATTGGAACTTTTGTCGGCCGTTTGAATCTCATAAAGATCAGAGACAAGCTGTCGAGAATCGATCTGATCAACGACTGTTAAAAACTCGTCAAAATCAGTGAATAGATACCAACTGTTTAAAACACCGCGTGGATGTTTTCTCTTTGCTTGCAAAACATGCTTGCCTTTATTCGAAACAGTTGTCTTTTTCGAATGGGCAGGATCATCATAACCCCGTAGCAATTTGGCAATTGTTGGATCGACCTGCTCACTTTTCAACGAGAAAACAGTCTTTCCGCTCTCGTCAACCGAAACATTTGGATCATCGACAATTTTTGAAATAAAAAGTTCAACCCCATGCTGCCCAGTCGGTAAAATCTGGAAAGTCACCTGATCGTCGTTACTAAAAGAATGATCAGCATCCGCTTCGTCCAAAATTGAATAGAAAAAACTTTCGACTTCACTACGATCAGACATTAAATCCATCATCGAGACATGACGATCATCAAGATCGGCCTTAGTCAGCATGATATGTAACGTATTCGCATCAATTTTTTCTAATTTCATTATCTCTATTATATCAATCCGTTTAACCGCGAATTATAGCGTTAAAATTTAATTATGAATAAACTATATTTGACTTTAGGAAGCAAAGATTATCTTTTGAAATTATCCGACAAAAACGAAAAAATTAACTTGCAGCTAATTTCAAAACCTGGTCAATCACAATTCGGCATTCTTTCTCAAGAACTATTAAGGGGCAGTTCCGAAGCAATTCAATTAAACGTTAAGCGTGAAATTACCAGTATCAGCCAAGATGCGCAGTTGATCGCGTTCTATTATTTCGTTGGCGAAGACAAACAAGCAGAAATCGCCGAAAAAACCTTAACTTTAAATCGAAACAAATTGAGTCAATATGGTGCTTCAGGAGTTGTTTGGCTGCAAGAAAACAAAGATCTCCATCGTTATGTCTTAAAGGCAGAGTTCGAAGATGCAATTTCCTACCAGCACTTTACCAATTCTCAGCTGCTTATGAACTTAATTACCAATTTTTATTCAAGTTTCAATGTTTTATATACTAAGGGTCTCGATGAAGACTAAAAAATAATCAATCTTCGTCGTTTTTATCGTCAGTTCTTAGTGAATCATCTTCAACAAAAGTATTCAAAACTTCCGAAACCATATTCCACTCGTTATCATCTTCAATTGGATAAAGATCGGAATCAGTTTCTGAATCTCCTGTAGTTGGGTCGAAACTAAAAGCCTGAATCTCGACTTCCTGGTCCGGATTTTCAACAGAGACCCGATCGCTACCGGCTGGGGTAAACAAAATATAATCCTTTTTATATTCGTCGGAATGAAAAGTAAATAAAATCTCGTATAAGGATTCATTGCCCTTTTCATCTGTTAAAGTTACATATTTTTCATTATCTTGTTGATTTTTGTCAGCCATTTGTCAGCCTCCCTTTTTTATCGAGGTAGTTTTGTAATATCAATTGAGCCGCCAGGCTATCAATCACTTTTCTTCTCTTTGCGCGTGATAAATCTGCCTCTTCGATCAGCATTCGGTTGGCTTCGACGCTAGTTAAACGTTCATCTTGATAATCGACTGGAAGACCAAAACGTTCAAATACCATTTGTCCATAATTCCGAGAAGCCTCGACTCGCGGACCTTCTGTATTATTCATATTTTTTGGTAAGCCAACAACAATTCCGGTTACTTTTTTTTCAGAAATAATTTCCCCAATTCGGTCTAGACCGAATTCACCTTGCTCTTCATTAATGCGAATAATCTCGATTGAACTGGCCGTCCAACCTAATGGATCCGACTGAGCTACTCCAACGGTTTTTGAACCGACATCCAAGCCTAACAATCTCATTTATTTTCATCCGTTTTATGATCCGAAAGATAATCCTTGACTAGTTCTTCAACGATTTCATCACGTTCAAAACGACGAATTAAATTGCGTGCATCGTTAAGGCGCGGGATGTAAGCCGGATCGCCAGAAATCAAATAACCAACAATTTGATTAATCGGATTATAACCTTTTTCCTCCAAAGCTTCGTATACCAGTTTGAGCATCGAACGAACATTTTCCGGTTTTTGCGAGCCGAAATTAAATACAGTTGTATCTTCAAATTCTGCCATCCCCTATATTCTACCCTATCGTGGATCAAGACTTTCCAAGTATTCAGAAACACTCGACAAAGCATCAGCAATTCCAGCCGGATTTTTGCCACCAGCTTGGGCAAAGTCTGGTCGTCCGCCACCACCGCCTTGAATTTTAGAGGAAATTGCCTTGATAAGGTTACCAGCCTTAACCTCATTTGGTTTTGCAGAAGCAGCAACCAGTATGGCCTTGCCATTGTCATTTGTAGCAATGATTATTAAATCAGAAATGGCCTTTTGCCGCCAATCATCGATAATTTTTCGTAATCCGTCAATTGTCTGATTGGCAATTTCAGCAGTTATATAACTGTACTTACCAGCTTTAAGAGGTTTTTCAAAAATTTTATTGGCAGCCACATTTGCTGCTTTGGCTGATAAAGATTCTATCTGCTTCTGTGATTCCTTAAAATTATTTTGTAAATCAACAATTTTATCGGGTACATCGGCTAATTTTTGGGCATTTAAGAACCCAGCCGCTTTTTTGAGCAATTGTTCATGGGTCTTCAATAATTTAAATGCCGCCTGCCCAGTAACAGCCTCAATTCTACGCGTTCCGGCCCCAATACCGGATTCGCTAACAATTTTAAATAAACCAAGTTCGCTTGTATTCTTGGCATGCGTGCCGCCATCAAACTCTTTGTTAAAATCACCAATCGAAACTACTCGAACTTTTTTTCCGTACTTTTCTCCAAAGACAGCCACTGCACCAAGCTTTTTGGCCGATTCAATGTCGGTTTCAATCCAAGAAATCGGTAGGGCAGCTGCTATTTCTTGATTGACTTGATCCTCAATTCGATCTAAAGTTTCTGCAGAAACCGGTCCTTGATGTGTAAAATCAAAACGCAAATAATCGGGTTCAACCAAGGACCCGGCCTGGTGAATATCGCCAGCAATAATATTGCGCAAAGCTTGATCCAACAAATGCGTCGCCGTATGATTCTTCGAGACAGCAACGTGCCGATGCATATCAAGACGAAGATTTACTTTTTGGCCAACTTGAAGATTGGAAAATGCATTAACTGTATGAATATGTTGCTGATTAGGAGCGTTTTGAACATCAATCACCTGCGCAAGTACTTTTCCATCTTCAGCCTGTACAGTTCCTTGGTCAGCTACTTGGCCACCCATCTCAGCATAAAACGGTGTTTCATCAAAAACCAGAAGAGCTTTCTGACCGGCCCTAGCTGTATTAATTTGCTGATCATTCACTATAATAGCCACTATTTTTGCGTCATCAACACTTGTTTGGCTCCAGCCAACATAGGTCGATGGAACTTTTAAATTCATCAAAACCTCATCCTGAAGACCGAAAGTTTTTAATTTCCCTTGAGCTGCCCGGGCTCTTTTTTGTTGATCCTTCATTTCTTTATCAAAAGAAGTCGTATCAACAGTCAAACCAGCGTCAGCAGCCTGTTCTTCGGTTAATTCAAGCGGAAAACCATAAGTGTCGAAAAGTTTAAAAGCATCTTTCCCGGAAATCTGAAGCTTTTTATCTTTACGAGCTTTTTCGATCAGATTATCAAGTAAATTCAAACCAGCAGTTAGGGTTTTGTTGAATCGCTCTTCCTCATTTTGAATTACTGGAATAATTTTATCCTTATTCTCGAGAATTTCTGGATAATAGGATTTCATTATTTCCCCGACAATCGGTACCAGCTGAGTTAAAAACGGTTTTTCAATTCCTAATTTGCGTCCATGCATGACAGCTCGCCGCAGCAAACGACGAATGACGTAACCACGACCGGTATTTCCCGGCAAAGCACCATCGGAAATAGCAAAAGTTACTGCACGGATATGGTCAGCAATTACCTTAAAACTGACATCTTCATCTTGGTTTTTCCCATATTCTCTCCCAGATAACTGTTCAACTTTACGTATAATCGGCAAAAAAAGATCCGTTTCAAAATTAGTCGGAGCATTTTCAAAGATCGAAACAACTCGTTCAAGTCCCATTCCAGTATCGATATTTTTGTGTGGCAATTCAGGATACTTGGAATTGTCTGTCAAACCGGGTAAATGATTAAATTGAGAAAAAACAATATTCCAAATTTCAAGGTACCGTTCGTTTTCACCGCCGGGATACATTTCCGGATCGTCATCGGACAAATTTTGGAATTTAGACCCACGATCAAAAAAAACTTCTGTGTCAGGACCGGATGGCCCCTCGCCGATATCCCAAAAATTATCAGCTTGAGGAATCGTATGACCGATCAAAAATCCCGGTTGGGATTCCCAAAGTTCTTTAGTTTCGGTATCACGAGGATAATAAGTTATAAAAAGTTTTTCTGCTTCAATTCCATACCATTTTGGGCTTGTTAATAATTCCCAAGCCCAGGGAATTATCTCTTTTTTAAAATAATCGCCAACTGAAAAATTACCAAGCATTTCAAAGAAAGTATGGTGTCGAGCTGTGTGGCCAACATTTTCAATATCATTTGTACGAATTGATTTTTGTGCATTAGTAATCCGAGGATTTTCCGGTATTACTGAGCCGTCAAAGTATTTTTTTAAAGTGGCAACACCAGAATTAATCCACAAAAGACTTGGATCGTCCTGAGGGATTAGCGATTGGCTTGGTTCGATTTTATGCCCTTTGGATTGAAAAAAATCAAGAAACATCTGACGAATTTGTGTTGAATTAAGTTTTTTCATTTTACCTCAAATAATAAAAAACATCATGTTTAATGCCCGGGCGAAAAATCGCGGTACCACCGAGCTTCACACAATGTTTGTGTCTCTTTTTTTAAATTAATTAATAAACGGGAGCATTTCGATTAAGAATTAGGTCCTCGCATCAACCGGCCCCTCTCTGAAAAACATTCTCAAAACATATCCGTTTTCTATTCAACTATACCACGGTGTATATCACGGTGATTTCTTTTTTAAGTTAACGATTTTTCAAAAACAAAAAAATGATCAAAAAAATTTCAACATTTTTTATTGATGTTTTTATTTAAAAAAAAGCGATAAAAACGTATTTTTATTGATTAATGTTCGTGATTTAACCCTAATTAGGACAATTTTATAAATTTTTTTCAATTTTGTTCTAGCTATACGCGACATTTAGTAATAGAATGTTCATTAAATTTTATGAAAGAAGGTAATTTGAATGGATGTCTTTAGAAAAAAAGACGTCAGTGAGATTCTCAAACACTCGACGCCTCTAAAAAGGACTTTGCGAACGTGGGATTTAACTTTCCTTGGTATCGGAGCAATTATTGGTACCGGAATCTTTGTTTTAACCGGAAAAGGAGCTCTAACTGCCGGACCGGCGATATCGGTATCGTTTCTGGTTGCAGCCATCTGCTGTGGTTTTGCCGGTCTTTGTTACGCTGAATTTGCTTCAATGGCGCCAGTGGCCGGCTCAGCTTATACATACTCTTACATTGCTTTTGGTGAGATTATTGCTTTTATTATCGGTTGGGATTTAATTTTGGAATATGCGTTAGGTGCCGCAACTGTCTCAGTTGGCTGGTCGGGATATTTTGCTAATTTGCTTGGTAATTTAGGAATTCATCTTCCGACCGTTCTGACGGCTGCGGCCGGAACTACGGCCGGCGTCACAAGCTACTTTAATTTACCAGCATTTTTAATTGTTTTATTGATTACTTGGATTATTTCAATTGGTATTACGCAAACAAAAAGAGTAAACGACACAATGGTTATTGTCAAGTTAGCTATCATTTTGCTCTTTATCGTCTGCACAATTTGGTTCATTAAGCCACATAATTGGCAGCCTTTTTCTCCTTATGGCTTGTATTCTTTCCATAATGGTGAAGCAGCTGGAATTATTCCCGCAGCTTCGATTGTATTTTTCTCATTTATTGGTTTTGATTCTGTTTCATCCAGCGCCGAAGAAACAATCAACCCGAGCAAGACTCTACCTCGTGGAATCTTGTTGTCCTTGTTTATCTCAACGGTTCTGTATATCATCATGACTTTGATTATGACTGGCGTTGTTAAGTTTACTGTTTTTGCAAAATATTTGAATGCTCCCGTCTTGGCGGTTCTTCATTCAACTGGTCAAACCTGGTTATCAATCATCGTCAGTATTGGCGCTATCTTAGGTATGACAACTGTTATCTTGGTTCAACTTTACGGACAATCTCGGATTAGTTATTCAATGTCGCGTGATGGTTTGTTTCCGAAATTTTTCGGAGATGTTAATCCGAAATACCAAACTCCTTTTAAGGGTACTTGGTTCTTTGGCATCATCACAGCGATTGCTGGTGGTCTGATAAACTTGAATATTCTAGCCGAACTAGTTAATATCGGAACATTAACTGCCTTTATCCTAGTTTCAGCTGGTGTTCTTTGGATGCGTCATTCGCACCCTGAACTTCATCGTGGCTTCAGAGCACCCGGCGTTCCTTATACTCCGATCATCGCAATTATTTTCTGTTTGGTTTTGGTTGCTGGCTTAAACTGGGAAACTTGGGTTAGGTTCGTTGTATGGTTCGCCATTGGCATGGTTCTTTATTTTACCTATGCAAAAAAACATTCCAAACTAAACTCTTTTAAGCCACAAAATAAAGGAGCTGAATAATATGGTTTATAAAAATATTTTGGTTGGATTGGATGGTTCTTCCCAAGCCAATAATGCCTTTAAAGTAGCCTGCAGTTTAGCGGATGCACTTGCAGCCAATCTTTATCTGGTTTGGATTGTCAATCGAGATAGAGGAATGGATTCTTCTTTTGGCGTTAGTGAGGATTTCTATCGTGACCAATATCAGCAGATTAAAGATAAGTTGGTTCCTTATGTTGATGATGCAAAAAAAGCTGGTTTAAAAGTTACAGGTGAAGCCTTAGTTGGGAATATTAAATTAGTTTTAGCAAACGAGTATCCAAAAGAACATGGCATTGACCTAATTGTTGTTGGTAATACCGGTTTAAATACAGTCGAAAAACTAGTCGTTGGATCTCATACTAGTTATGTAATTAGAAACTCAGCTTGTGATGTTCTCGTTGTTAAATAAAGAAATTACGACCTCAATTAATCATTGAGGCTTTTTTATTGCTAATTTTACAATTACTTTTTATAAAACGTGATTTAACTTTGATGATTAAATTACTAAAAAAACTTTATCCTTCTCGTCCTTTCTCTAATTTAAATATCATCTAATAAAAAACTGTCTAAGTTAACTTAGACAGTTTTATAAATATTAATTTTTAATTATATAAAGCCTATTAATTTCCACCAAAAAATTTCAACAACTGCGACAATAAACATCACAATCGTTAATGGTATGCCCAAGCGCATAACCTGTTTTTGGTTATATCCTCCACCGGTATCCGGATCGCTTCCAACTAATATTGCCATATTATGAAACGGCAGAATATAGTGAAGATTTACTACAGAAAATACCAACAGCGAAATCGCCAACGGGCTAACACCCATGTGAGAAGTAGCTGCCAAGAAGGCTGGAATTGTAACTCCCATAACTGCAATGACGGAACCCATAAACATATGAATAACCATTGCGCCAATCGTGATTATGATTGCTAACAGGTAAAGATTTTGTGGCAATGAAGATGGCAAGATCGTCTTAGCAATCCAACTATTCATTCCAGTGACTTTACCAACAACACCGATCGTAATTGCCGACGTTAAGAATATCAATACATTAACGGGTACGCCACTCCATGATTTGGCCGTTAATACCTCGCCAACTAATGGAAGGCTCATTAACAATGCTATAACCAGTGTCAACCAGCCAACATCAATCCCGGTTATTCCACTAGTCAGCCACAAAGCAATCGCGATTACTAACCAAATTAGAGTACGAGTTTCTTTCTCGGAAAAAGCACCAAGTTCTTTTTGCTTCAACTTTAAAGCATTAACATCAATTGATACCTTTTTGGTTGGACGGAACAAAAGCATGATTAACAGCATAGTGATAATAGCCGCTATAATCATTGGAACACTCATGTAATAGAAGTAAGACATAAAACTAACTTTTACACCAGAATCCGCCACCGCCAGTGGGTTCAATGACGTATCACCTGTTAGAAACACTCCTGATAAAGGACAAGAAGCAGCGAAAACCGTCAATCCTAATTTGGCTCGATCCTCTTTAGCCATATCTGCACTTGAGGCAACAACGTCTATAACAGACATGATCAAAAATGCACGTGGCCAAGGATGTGGAATTAAAAGCGACAAAATGAATGTCAATACAAAAATTGAAATAATAATTCCATTCCAAGAACGAACAAAGCGCACAATGAAGGCATAAGCAATCCGTTCTCCCAAACCGGAATCTTTTACAGCTCCCGCAATCAAATAAGCTCCGATAACCAACCACATAATTGATCCTGTCCAAGCATCTGAGAATACTTGAACAGGAGTGGCTACCTGAAAAATTATCAAGAGCATTAGATAAATTCCACCAACAAAAGCTGGTTGAGCGATTTGTGTTGCCCACCAAACGACAGTCATCAAAGTTAATGCCAAGTCAAGTCTACCAGTTGTAGACAAACCGCTAAATGGAATTAAATCAATGATTACAAACACTACGACTCCGCTCAGGAAGCCGATTGTTTTTTTAGTCATAATTCAAAGTTTTTTCCTTTCTTTCGACATTTCGATTTTTGGTTACTTTCTTATTGTTAATTGTTGAATTAAACAATAAACAAAAATAATCCAGAATCGTCGTCGTTTTTTATTTTCCTTTACTCTGGATGTTTATAAATAGGTTTGGAAATATTTACCGGATGCGACTTGAGCCAAAGCAGCAATTGTTCGCCTAATTTGTCCGACATCGGGCCAGCAGCAGCAATCTGTTTTTTTGTAATGTAATTAACATGTACCCCAGCCGTAATTACACAATTACGCGTGAGACCAGGATGAATTTTTGCCGCAATTCTTTCTGTGATTAAATTCTCTTTATGGAATCCTTCATGTGGGCTAAGAAAACGAACCGTTCGCGTTTCCACCCCAGGAGCTAGAGTAGTAACCACGCCGATATGTGGATTTGTTCCACCGGTAACACTTATTAAAAGGTCTGGGCCTATTTGACGAACAAGCATATTCAACGAGTACCCGGATTCATCCACGGTAAATTTAACCGTTGCTTCGGCCATTCTAATCCCCCTCCCAACGCTTGTCGAAATCGTTGCTGATTGAAAAAGCGTCAAGTATCTTCATCGTTTGATGGTTAATTAAATCTTGAATGGTTTTCGGATGACTATAAAAAGCTGGAATCGGCGGAATAATTTGCACACCAAGACGCGCCAACCTGGTTAAATTCTCCAAGTGGATAACGCTTAATGGTGTTTCTCGAGGTACCATTACTAATTTACGTTGTTCTTTAATAGCAACATCAGCAGCCCGAACTATTAAATCGTCTCCGTAGCCGCTGGCAATCCCAGCAACTGTTTTCATACTGGCTGGAACAATTACCATACCATCGTTTAAAAAAGAACCACTGGCAATTGTTGCTCCCTGATCACGAATATTGTAAGTATAATCAGCAAGTTCTTTTATTTCATCAATAGAATAATCGTTTTCAAGCAAAAGATTTTTTTTAGCCCAAGAGCTCATAACAAGATGAACCTCGACATCCGATATGGTATGAAGCCGCTTTAAAAGGTCAACGGCATAAACCGTTCCCGAAGCACCGCTAACTCCAACAATTATTTTCTTCACGGTCACATTCCCTCCGGTTCATTTTAAGTATTTCTTCCAATCCGGAACTTCTTTAAATTGAGCACGTTCAAACTGATCACGAATGTCAAATGGTACAGTACCGTCAATCACAAGTTTGGAACTCATTCCTCTAATTCGAATTGACTTCGGATCATATACCGGGCGCTCCGACGGATCGAGTGGATGATTGCGCATACCCGACAGTACCATTACATCCTCATCAGCTTGGAACCTGGTATTAATCGTCCAAACAACATCGTTCATATCAAAAATATCGACATCATCGTCAACCAAAAAGACAGTTTTTAATTCTTTAAAGGCTGCAAAAGCCAAAATTGCCGCTTGCCTTTGAATTCCTTCATCAGCTTCGTTATCTTTATGAATTTGCATAATTGTCATTAGTTTTCCACCACCTGCTGGCGGGTTATAAACATTTTTAACTTTCCCCGGAATAGCACGGTTAACCAACTGCAAAATACTTGCTTCGGTCGTAATTCCAGCCATACTGACATGTTCCTCGCTTGGTCCTATCACACTTTGCATGATCGGATGATCTTTACGGTGTGTAACAGCAGTCACTTTAATAACCTGTAACGCTGGATTAGCGTCTCCGTCGTAGCCAGGGAATTCTGGCATTGCCTTACCGGTATGAGTATTAATATCTTCCTGAATTCGCTCGTTAGGCATAATATAGCCTTCCAATGTATATTCGGCACGGGCAATCGCTTTTTGATCAACAGTCAAACCGTCCACAAGTTGTACAGCTTGTTTTCTAATTGCACCAGCAACTCCTAATTCGTTATATCCGAGTGGTGTTGTTGGCGGCTCGAATGTTACTCCGATTGTGATAGCCGGATCCAAACCGATATTAATCGTAATTGGCATTGGTTTGTTGGCTTTTTCGAACTCTTCAGCAAAATGTCCAATATGACGACCGCCAGGTTGAATGAAAATACCTAATTTGTCTTTATCTTCTAAAACCATTCGATGAATCGTTACATCGCTCATCGTTTTATCCATGTTCGAACCAAAAACCACCCCACAAGAAATATATGGGCCAGCATCGAGTGGCGTATTAGTGGGAGCCGGTACCAATTTTCGAATATCAAAACCAGGATCTTCTGCACGATAAACAACTTCATGAGTTGGAGCCTGATTTTCGTTTACAACTACTGGAGCAATCGGCTTAGATACCGAATCGTTTAAAAATTGACCCAATGTTCGAAAATCGTGGTGAAGCATCTTGCCTACCCGTTTACGACTAGCCATTAAGCCGATTAATACCCGCGCATCAGAAAAACCTTTAACGTTATTAAAGACCATTGCCGGTCCTTCCTTCGTTGGCCTTTCCACGGTACCGCCAGCACCGATGTAGCGATAAACACCGGACAATTCAGCATCCGGATCAACTTCAACATCAGTTGCATGGTATTGTTGCGGATCATCTTTAATTTCATCAAGAACTCTTCTCAAGTCCCATAACTGTTCTGTCATATTATAAGCCTCCTGATATCGCTTACATTTTCAATCATAGAAAATCGTGAAGTTGTGATCAAATCCGCTTTCGACTAATATTATGATCAGATAGAATAATACCGGAGATAAACGATGACAATTGATGACTTAAAATCGTTCATGCTGGTTTGTCGGTTACACAGTTTTTCAACTGCTGCCGTCGAACTCTCAATGACTCAATCGGCCCTGTCAAAACGTTTGCAGGCTATTCAACAAGAAGTTGGCAGTGAACTTATCAGCACTGAAAATAGACGTCAGATTCTTATAACTGAAAGTGGAAAAATATTTTATCGCTATGCAAAAAGTATTGTCGCAAGTTATGACGAACTTGAACAAGAGCTTGATGCTTATCGCGAACTAAAAAGAGGAAATCTGCAAATCGGCAGCGTTCCAGTAATGTCGCAATATGGATTGACAAAAATCATAAACATTTTCGAACAGGATTATCCGCAGGTTGATATTCAATTAAACGAACTCGAAGGCAGTGACCTGTTAATGTTGCTCAAAGCAGGCGAAATTGATGCCGGAATAATTCGCGATATTCAAACAACGACGATCAATAATAATCATTTTAATTCCTATACCCTCGATCGCGATGAACTAAAAGTAATTTTGCCTGCCGATAATTCCTTGAATAGCGAAAAAAAAATCAATGTTGGTGATTTGGCAAACTATCAAGTTATTTCACTTGAATGCGGTTCTGGAGTTCATGAAAAGATGGTTGAAATATATAACGATGCAGGTATTACTTTAAACGTAAGTTTTAAAACAACTCACATCGAAACAATTATGGGAATGGTTAAAAATTCCGATCAAATAACTTTTTTATTCAAAAAGTCGGCAATGCCTTTTATGAATAAACAGCTGGTTATGTGTTCTCTGGATAAACCAGTCTTCAGCGATTTGGAATTAGTCTGTCCAAAAGAGAATCAGCATAAACCTGCACTTGAAAAATTTATCGAATATATGAAAAAATACACATCAAAATCCATCAAAGCTAATTTTTAAAATATTGAATTAAAAGAAAATTTAGAAAATGTGTTTTCCAAATCCAAAAAAATATTTTTCTGATTATTTTGCATAAATTAAAAAAGCCTGTTTCCAAGCTTTTTTTATTTAGTAATTAAAAAATTTTAATTTAACTCATGCTCATAAATATAATTGCGAGTCATGGGCATTTTGATTCCACTAGGTCCATTAGTTATTAAAAACTGCATTACATCAATATTGCCGGCTTCAAACGAGGCTGCAGCACCCTGTAAATAAAGATCCCACATGCGAGCAAAATCTTTTCCGTAACGTTTCACGGTTTGATCAAAAACTTTGTGATAATTATGATACCAGTGTTCCAAAGTGGCTTGATAGTGACGTCGTAACGGTTCCAAATCATTCAGTTGCAAACCAGCATTCATAATATGAACAAGATTCTCAGCCATGTTCGGAATATATCCACCCGGAAAAATATATTTATTCAAGAAAGGATCTACACCAATCCCTTGATGTTGTCCAGTAATACCATGAATCAAAGCTCTGCCATTCGGTATCAATAAATCCTTAATTTTTTTAAAGTAAAGACCAAGATTTTCTTTGCCGACATGTTCAAACATGCCAACTGAAGTTATGTAATCGAATTGTTCGTCTTTAAGATCGCGATAATCGGTTAAACGAACCTCAACCTGTTCTTCAAGATTGTTATCTTGAATTCGTTTCTTCGTATACTCGTATTGTTCTTCGCTAAGTGTGATACCGACAGTTTTCAAATGAAATTCCTTAGCTGCCGTGATAATTAACGTGCCCCAGCCGCTGCCAATATCTAACAGACGGCCACCAACAGCTGGATGCAATTTATAAAGAATATGACGAACTTTATTCATCTGTGCAGTTTCCAGAGAATCGTCAGGATGCTCAAAATAAGCACAGGAATAAGTCATCGTTTTATCAAGCCATAGACGATAAAAATCATTCCCTATATCATAGTGGCTTTGAATATCTTTCTTATCAGCTTCTTCGGAATGAGACATTTTTGGCAAAAATTTGATGAATTTTTTATCAGTCAAAAAGCTGCCAGCATTGCGATAAGCAGAAGCAACAAGTTCTTGAATACTGCCGTTAATCTCAATGTCTCCTCGCATATAAGCTTCCCCAAGCGTTAGAGTTGGTTGACTTGTTAAATTTTTAATTGTAATTTCTTTTTTAATTTCAATCCCAATTTTTGGTTTACCGGTTCCATAAGCTTCGGTCTTACCATCCCAGTAAGTAACAGTAACTGGAATATCAAATGCTCGACTAAGTAGTCGGCGATAAATGGTTTTCTCTAACATCTCATCACTTCACTTTCCCATCCTTTTTATCGTAACACTAGCTGTCAAGACCTAAAAAGAACGTATTATTGATCCAATACCGTAAATCATGAAATAAACAGCAATCATCCATACTAAGGAAATTGCCGCAAAAGCTGGTCGAAAAAGTAAAATAATTCCAATCAGTAAACCAAGAACAGCAAAAACAATTATTAGCCAATAATAATTGCTGTTACTGGCATGAATGAATCTCGATTCCCAAAGTTCAAAAAGAGAATCCGTAATGAAAAACAAAGCGAAGTTAATCGTTAAAAACAGACTGCCAAAAGTGAAATCAAATAACATTAAAACTCCGAAAACAAAATCCAAAACTCCATTAATGATTAAAAAGAAAGAAGAAACACCTGCTACTTTATAGAGTCTTCGATAAATAAAAAGTTTATAAAGACCGAAAAGAATCGTGGCAATTCCAGCAACTGTAATAACGGCCGCAAAAGTTGGCAAAGGATTCCTTAAAACGATAAAAGAAACAACGATGAATAAAATTCCTATAACGAAGGAAAATGGATCGAAACCTTTTTTTGAATTAACCATAATAAAAGTTATCCCCCTTCCAGCGGGCTTTCTCTTTATTATAATATTTCATATCAAACAGCAACTATTTTATTCAAGAAAGATCTCTTCTCTGGAATTCAAAATAACCAATAAAAGTAAAAATCAAAATAAGTAGAACTTCAAAATACCAGATCTTCCAGTTAATATCCTTAAGCGGGAGATCGTTAATCCAACCAAAAGGTGTTAGTTTTGTGACCCAAATAGGTAATTTCAACATATTTTTAAAATAAAGAACAAAAAACGATAAACCTGCGTATACATATAAAATTGAATAAATTTTTGGGAAACAGCTAATAAGAAAAACTGCTAAAGAAAGGAAAAGCATCGCTGATGGTAAAGTTCCAAAAAATAAAGTATTAAATTTAATTGATTCAATTGGAACTTTTAATTCCAAATTTCCCAGCAGCATCATTGAATAAATGCTTGATCCAAAGGCACAAATAGTTACAATGATCGCCGGTAATAAGTAACTTGTTAAAAGTCTGACTCGAGAAATCGGTTTTGAAGCAATCATTTCCTCCAAACCGCTGTCAATATCTTTTTTCAAACGAAAAATCATTTGTAATCCTGCAACAGTTGATAAAACAATCATAAAAATAGAAATCATCGAAATAAACTGTAAAACAATCTTATTGCCGAGTCGCGAAAGTTGATTAGTCCCGAGAACTTGGGCCACACTCGGATTACTTTTTAAAATATCAGAAATATCCGAAAAAATCGAAGCATACATTATGCCAAGTGAAGCAATTGCAATGATCCAAATAATTCCTAAATTACGTTCGAGACGAATTCCCAAACTAATCGGGCCTCGTAATAATAGACTAGCGTTTTTACGGCCACTTCGAATATGAAGCAATCCCGAATTAATATCTCGTTTCAAAGCAAAACCAATAGTCAAAATCAACAAAATCAGTGTCGATAAAAACATTAGCCAGATTACCTTTAAATCGTTGCCGTAACCAATTTTCCCAAGTTCAACCCATCCAATTGGGCTCAACCAAGTCAACCTTGGGCTGGAAATATCGGTAATCATCCGAACAAGATAAGCAATGCCAAAAAACAAAAAACTGGCAGCGCTAGCATCGCGAGAATTATCAAAAATCTGTGCCATCAAAAAAGCCAATGCAGCAAAAACCAAAGCAAGCAAATTTGTTTCTATAGCAAATAGCCAGCACATCATTGATGTCATACCGTATAATCCACAAGCCTGCAGACCAATTGCCAACAGTATCGTCAATAGCAAATTGAAAATCAGAATTTCTATAAAAGCTGATAAAAACGGGCTTAAACGTCCAACAGCTGTGCCTCGAATTATCTCGATAACGCCCTTATCCTCTTGGGTCCTGGTCGTTCTTACTGCCAACATAATATCCGCAATCGAAATAAAAATTCCGGTAAAAACCAACATTTCGGAAATGAATAAATCACCGGTTTGAAAACTAGCTAAATTCGGTGTTTTTCCAAACAATGAAATCATTGCCGGTTGTTTTAAAGTTTTCAAAATGGTTTTAATTGAGGCATTACTGCCGTATAAATCATCAAATTTAAAGGCCGCTACAAGTGATATCCCAAGTATCGATGCCATCCAAATTAATAAAATAAGCCAATCACGTCTTAAGCTCACAGTAACAAGGCGGCCCGTTTGAGCAAAATTATTTCGCATTTTCATTTTCCTTCCCAGCTGAATCATAGAAATGCATAAATAATTCTTCTAATGTCGGTTGCGTTACTTGGAGGTCGCTTGGAGACAGCGCACTTAAACGGGCCATAATCGATGGAAGATCCTGACGATTGGCCGAAAAAGCTATTTTTTTCTGATTCTGACGAAAATTTCCAACACCCTTAATTTTTGAAAAATCGCCTATCTGCGATTTAACTTCGGCTCGAATATTAAGAGCGGATAAGTGCTGTAAATCATTCAAATACCCAGTTTCGATAATCTCACCCTTTCTAATAATTGCTAAACGATCGACCATTTTCTCAACTTCGGATAAAATATGTGAACTTAACAATACTGCTTTATGGTCTTCTTTCAGTTCTAAAACTGATTTTTGGAAATTGAGTTCCTGTAAAGGATCAAGACCCGAGGTCGGTTCATCAAAGATATACAAATTTGCATCTGCCGAAAGGGCAGCTATTAAAGCAACTTTTTGACGATTTCCTTTCGAATAAGAACGATTCTTCTTACTTATATCCAATTCAAAACGTTCTATTAAAAGATCAGTCTTTTTGTTATGTTGATGACCACCCATTTTAAGTAATAAATCGATTGTTTCGCCGCCGGTTAAATTAGGCCACAAATAAATGTCACCCGGCACATAAACCAATTTGCGATGAATTTCAACCGGTCTTTTGAAAGCGTCTTCACCAAAAACTTCAACACTGCCGGAAGTTTTTCTTAATAAACCAAGAATGATTCTGATCGTAGTAGATTTTCCAGCGCCATTAGGACCAATGAAGCCAAAAACCTCACCTGAATTCACATCGAAACTAATGTCTTTTAAAGCTTCGAAATTGCCAAATTTTTTTTGCAAATGTTCGATATGCAGTATTTTTGTCATCATCCTCGCCTCTAAAAATAAGTATGAACCGACAAAAGATTGGAATCAATAAAAAATGAAATAATCATAATTAATATTTCATTTTTATCTTAAAAAAATGAAAAAAAATTCTATACTAGTCGATAAAGCAAAGGAAACAGGAATAAAAAGTGAAATGATCGGTAAAAGAGAAATAAACAAAAAAAATATGTATCAGAAAATTCTTTTAGCAGCAGAAAAAAATTTTGAAACTTTAAGTTACAAAAAAAGCAGTATAGCTGAAATTGCCAAGCAAGCTAACGTTTCACAAGTAACCTTATACAAATATTTTCCAAGTAAACATGACCTTTTTAAGGTTTTCCTAGAAGACGAAATTGAAAAAGAAATGGATTACAGCCAAAAAGAATTAAAAAAAATAGAACATGTCGAACCAAGTGATATTATGAAAATTTTATTTACTGATAAAAATATAGAAAAATCTAATCTAAAATACGATGACATAATTAGAGAGTTCGCTGGAGAAAATGGCGATCATGAAGTCTATAATTTCTATCAAGATCATGTTAGAAAATTTTGGCGCGATTTTATAACAAAATTACGCGAGGCAAAAATTGTTCCAAAAAGAATGCCTGATGAAGCTCTAATGATGTATTTCGATATCTGGGTTCAATATTTCGCAGGAAAAAGAAAAAATTATTCAAAAATTAACGGTGATATCATTAAAGAACTTATTCCTCAAATGCGAGAATTATTTTTCTTCGGCATGCTTGATCTTAATAGCCAGCAGCAAAAAAAGACCCTTCAAGAAATTTATAATAATGCAGATTTAAAAAAATATAATCTCGAATAAATTTTCAGTTAAAAATGCTCCAAGAAATACAAAGTTTTAATTTTAATCAGAACATCGATTAATACTTTATGTATGTGCTTTTGCATAGAAAAATTAAATCGTTTGCCGAAACTGGACAGAAAAATTCGGTTCGTTAAAATAAGCCGCATATTTGATTTCACCGCTAAAATTAAGATAATTTTTAAAACGTTCTTGATAAATAGGATAACTAATCAAATCAAGAACCTTCTTCTTAGAAATCCAGCTGCTTTTAGAAGTTTCACTTGAAATCGATAATTTACCAGCTGCTTTTTGACAAATAAAATCAATAATTACTTTCGTTGCAATATTTTGTTTGCTGCCAATTGAATCGCTTCTTTTAATATTTGAATATATTCCGATTAATTTGCCGACCTTTACTTCAATCCCACTTTCCTCCTTTACTTCCCTCTTTAAAGCATCGATTAAATTTTCACCATTTTCAACTTGACCACCCGGAATTTCCCAGCCTCTAAAAAAAGTTTTAACCAACAGGATCTCTTGATTTTCATTTAAAACGACACCACCGACCGCTACAATATGAGTTGGATTTTTCATTTTCCTGATTCCTTTCTCAAATTTTTGATAAATATACAAAAAAGACCTGAATTGAAAATGCAATTCGAGTCTTTTCTTTAAAATTTCAAAGCACTTGCCGGCTGTTTTCTATTTAAAAAGCTCAAGTCAGCATTTAGAGATTCAGTAATCATGGCAGAAACAGCTGTTTCCGTATAAAAAGCCATATGTGGGGTTAGTAAAACGTTCCGACGATCGATCAAATTCTTTAATCTGGAATCAGGAAAAGTTTTATTGCTCCAATCCTTATTAAAAATTCCAACTTCTTTTTCATAAACATCTGTCGCAAAAGCAGAAATTTTACCAGAATCCAGACCTTTAATCAAAGCATCCGTATCAACCAATTCACCACGAGAATCGTTGACAATTATCACATGGTCCTTCATTTTGGCGATGCTGGCATCATTAATCATGTGGAAATTTTCCGAGACAGCCGGAATATGAAGTGATATTCCATCGGACAAACGATATAAATCGTCAAGAGAATCAACATAAAGACCTTCTTTTTCAATTTCCGAATTACGGTAACAATCATAGGCAATCACTTTGGATCCAAAGCCTTGAAGAATTTTAATCAAGACCCGACCGATTCTACCGGTTCCAATAATACCAATTGTTTGCTGACGCATTTCTTTTCCAATTGTCGGTGCCCAACGTAAATCGTAATTTTGAACTTTGGTATCCATTTCCGGAGTCCGCCTGAACAAGCGAGCCATTTGGATAGCTGCATGTTCAGCAACCGAATTTGGAGAATAAGCCGGCGTATTGGAAATTTTAAAATTAAATTCTTTAGCTGCTTTTAAATCAAGATTGTCGATACCAATATTTCGCATTGCCATAATGTGAATATCTTGATTCGATAAAGCTTCAAAAGTTGCCCGTAAATATGGCAGTTGTTGGTATACATTAATTGCATCATAGCCCTTGGCCATTGCAGCACTCTTGTCTGTCAACAATTGATCGGTAAAATCAACCGTGACTTCAGAATGCTCTTTCCCCCATCGTTCAAGGACAGGCTGTTCGTCCAAGCGAATCCCATAAGCAAAAATTTTCATTTTGTTGTTCTCCGATCTGAGTTATTTAATATCCTGCCACTGCCAAGAGGTTACTTCAGGCAGGTCTGTTCCCTGATCACAAATATAAGTGGTATGCTTGGCCAGCATATCATCCATTCGTTGGTCAAATTGGCCAGCCACATCAGTGTACTTAGTTGCACCGATTGCGTCTTTGGCAAGGTGGAAACGATCAAGATGATTCAGGACACGCATATCGAACGGGGTTGTAATGTCTCCGTTTTCACGATATCCATGAAAAATAACATTATGATTGTGGCGGTCATAGAACAAGTCGTGTGCCAAACTTTCAAAGCCGTGAAAGGAAAAGACTACTGGTTTTTCACGCGTAAAGTAATGGTCGAATTCCAAATCGCTTAGACCTCGATAATCATCGTTATCCCCTTTTTTACGCAATTTCAACAAATCAATTACATTAATAAAGCGGAACTTCAATTCAGGGAAACTTTCGTGCAAAAGTGAAATAGCAGCCAAACTTTCCATAGTTGCTTCCGTTCCACCAGCCGCAAAAACAACATCTGGTTCTGCTCCGTCATCGTTGGAAGCCCATGGAACAATTCCCAAACCGTTGTCGACCAATTCTTTAGCTTCGTCGATCGTAAACCATTGAGTTCGTGGGTGTTTGGAAGCGACAATAATGTTAATTTTGTTTCTAACCTGCAGAGCCTTATTCATAACTGCCAAAAGGGAATTAGCATCGGCCGGCAAGAATTCATTGACAAACTCATGACCCTTTTCAGCCATATGAGTCAGCATACCGGGATCTTGGTGAGTATAACCGTTATGGTCCTGCTGAAAAGCATGTGAAGCATTAATGACGTTTAGAGAAGGATAATCGTGGCGCCAATCTTGTTCAGTCGCCTTTCGCAACCACTTATAATATTGTGTCAGCATCGAATCGATTACACGCGTAAAGGCTTCATAAGACGCAAAGAAAGCATGACGGCCGGTCAAAACATATCCTTCCATCCATCCCTCAGCCTGATGTTCGGATAATTGAGCATCTAAAATGCGACCGGAATGAGCCATATATTGATCGTTTGGTTCATGGACTGCCTGCATCCATTGACGATTAGTAACTTTAAACTCATCCCAAAGACGATTAGACATCGTTTCATCAGGACCGAACTGGCGGAAATTGATAGGATTTTTCTTCATGATTTCAGCTATAAATGTTGAAACAACCTGAAGATCCATCCCCGGTTTTTTATTGTCCTTCAAATCATTTTTTGGAAAAGCAAATTGTTCTATATCGGGCATATTCAATGTCTTTGGCTTTATTCCACCATTCGTGATTGGATTCATTGCCATTCGCCGTTGGCCCTTTGGCTGATTTACCTTAACAATTTCTTTTAAGCTGCCATCCTCATTGAACAATTCTTCCGGTTTGTAGGACTTCATCCAA
Organism: Oenococcus sp. UCMA 16435; assembly: GCA_004010835.2. Lineage (GTDB taxonomy): Bacteria > Bacillota > Bacilli > Lactobacillales > Lactobacillaceae > Oenococcus. The sequence goes on along the minus strand of CP030868.2, from coordinate 1,961,073 downwards.
TCAATCAGCATATCTTTATGTTCCAAATGATTTGCATCAACTGGAATCGGCACCTGATGTGCCCGAAAAGAATTTTCAATCGGGTTACCATCCAAATCTTTTTTTGGACCGGTCCAGCCTTTAGGGGCACGTAATACAATCATCGGCCAGGTTGGCAATGAATCATCATTATTATCACGGGCGTTTTTTTGAATAGCTTTAATTTTTTCAATGGCTTTATCAACGGCATCGGCCATCTCCGCATGCACTTTAAAATTATCTGAACCATCCGTTTCAACGAACAAAGGCTCCCAACCCATTCCCTGATAATAATTGGTCAAATCACGATCGCTCATGCGAGAAAGAATTGTTGGATTCGAAATTTTAAATCCATTAATCTGCACAATCGGCAGCACAGCACCATCGTTAATCGGATTAATGAATTTGTCGGAAAACCACGATGCGGCCAAAGGCCCCGTTTCTGATTCACCATCCCCGATTTCAACAGCAGCAATCACATCCGGATTGTCTAAAATAGCACCAACGCCATGTGAAATTGAATAACCAAGTTCTCCTCCCTCATGAATCGATCCAGGAGTCTCCGGAGCAGCATGCGAAGCGATTCCACCAGGAAAGGAGAATTGTTTGAATAAACGCTGCATTCCCTGAATATCCTGAGTAATTTTTGGATAAATCTCGGTATAGGAACCGTCCAAATATGAATTGGAAACCATTACCTGACCGCCATGACCGGAACCTTCGATGTAAAACATATTTAAATCGTATTTTAAAATTGCTCGATTTAAATGGGCGTAAATAAAATTCTGCGGCGCAACCGTTCCCCAATGACCAATCGGCTTAATCTTGACGTCTTTGGATTGCAGTTCGTTTTTAACTAGTGGATTGTTTCTTAAGAAAAGTTGACCAACCGAAAGATAATTGGCGGCCCGCCAATCGGCATCAACGTATTTCAAATAGTCCTTTGAATCGTAATCAATAGTCATCCTTAGATTCTCCTTGTTAAACATTTTTATTTGCAAGCCGGTTCGCAAATCATTATTGATACACCAATCATTATCAAAATGTCTTGTACGGTTGGACGCAATAATTTATTTGTTGTTCGAACAATTAAATTGAAACATTCATATTTCTATTTGTAAAATAAATGTTTATAATGTTAATTATTAAATGTTTAAATGGAAGGCGAAATGTTTAAATTACTGGAAAGTTTTATTGCTGTTTATGAAACACGGAATTTTTCAAAGGCCGCTGAAGAACTTTTTTTGTCACAACCGACAATTTCTGTTCATATCAACCAACTAGAAAAGCTACTGGACACATCACTTTTTGAAAGAAATGGCAGAACTGAAATCAGACCGACAGAAAATGCCAAGCGTTTTTATCCTGAAGCTCTAAAAATTATTTCCGATTGGCAGCGGGCCAAAGAAAAAATCGCTGACCACAAAATGCCCAAAAGCAGACTAAAAATCGCCGCTTCTCATACAACAGCGACGACTCTTTTACCGAGAATTATTGAATTTTTATCTGCGCACATTAATCAGTTGCAAATACAGGTTAGTCTACACAACTCTGATGATATTTTAGAAATGATCAGCCAACACCAAATTAGCCTTGGATTGATCGAAAAACCCAGTACCAATGACGCTGTAAAAAGATATAAGCTAATGAATGACCAATTAGTCCTGGCTGGTGATAAAAAAAGTTCAATTTGGTTAATTAGAGAAAACGGTTCAGGTGTTTACCATTATACACAGCAATATTTGAAGGAAAACGGAATAATTCCGGAACAAACGATCCGAATTAAAAGCAATGCAATGATTGTTGCGACTCTTGCAAAAGGAATCGGTCAATCAATAGTTTCCAAAAAGACATTGCTCCCAGACACCCCGTTTAAAGAATTAGGAGAAAATTTCAACAGATCCTTTTATCTTTTGACTCCGCAGCACGAACAAAATAGAAAAATTGCCACTTTAATCGATCAACTGATTAAACAGATCAGCCAATAAATTATCTTAAGCGTCATACATGAGGGCAAACCCTTTTGGACCAACATGAGACATAATAATCGGGCTGGTTAAACGAGTTACGATTTTTAGATCTGGTCTTTTTTCGCGCAAAAAAGCAGCAATTCGAGAAACTTCTTCATCGCTATCAACATAAGACAAGCCTACTTGGGTAATCTCGCGAGCTTCCACGACAGAATCAACCATCTTATTGATAATCTGTTGGAATCTAGCTTGTCCACGGCACTTCGATATAACCTTTAATTTGTTTCCTTCCATTGTTAAAACCAATTTAAGTTTAATTAAAGATGAGAAAAAACCGATAGCTCGACTTGCTCGACCACCTTTAACGAAATAATCAAGGCTGTTTATAAAACAAAAAAGATGAGTTGTTGTTTTTTTAATAGTTAATTCATCTAAAATATCGGTTTTGCTCTTGCCCTGCTGAGCCATTTTAGCGGCCTCTATCACCAAAAAAGCCAGTGAACGGTCAGTGAAACCACTATCAATGACAGTGGCATTTGTAGAAGTTAATTTATTTGCTTCGCGAGCAACGTTTACCGTTCCACTAAGAACTTCCGACATATGAATCGAAATAACTTCATTTCCACCTTTGCCCAAATCATCATAAGCTGATTTAAATTGTCCGATCGAAGGTTGACTCGTTCGGGGGAAATCCTTTGACTCCTTGAGTTCCTTTGAAAATTCGGTTCTACTAATATCGATACCATCCAAAAGAATTTGTTTCCGAAGCGATATTTGTAGAGGAACAACAGTAATCTTATATTTTTTTATTTCATCTTCCGTTAATTGAGCAGTCGAATCTGTCACAATTTTAATCAATTTGCTTTGTTCCTCCCAATGAATTCATTAACTAGGAAAACTAATTCATCTTAATTTCGTAAACAATAGACAAAATTATTATATTGCTAAAAAGATCATTTTGGCGAATTATGGATATTTACTATTCATATAAATATAAAGTAGTGCCATTAAATATCAAATATGCTGAATAATTTGTTTTCCTGCAAGAGAAAAAACAAAAACCATTGCTTCGAAAAGAGCGATAAAGAAAGTAACCGGCCAATTTGTGACATAACTTAAATAAAGCCCAATCCAGGTTCCGATAAGAGCTAAGACTGTGCTGAAAATAATTTCTCCAAAAACCGATTTGCAAAAATTTTGGGCACTGGCTGCTGGTAAAGTTATTAGAACGAAAACCAACAAAGAACCAACAATTTGAGCAGAAATACTAACAGACATTGCCAAAATTACCAAAAACAAAATAGAAAGAATATTTTCATGCTTATAAACAATTCCAGCACCTTCCGGATCAAAAGAAGTAAATTTTAATCTTCGATAAAGCAGGATCATCACAAAAAGGACAGTCAAGGCAAGGAAAACTATTTGGTAAACTTCACTACTACTGATTCCAACAATACTGCCAAATAAAATATTGGTTGCATAAGAAGAATTTTTATTCGATAAAGAAAGAAACAAAACGCCAAGGCCCATAAATAAGGCTGAAACGGCGCTAGTGACAGCATCGCTTTGTTCCTTCCGTTTACCAAGTTTTCCAGTAAAAATTGCGCTCAGTAAAGTAAAAAAAAGCATTCCGTTTAAAGGAGGTATGCCAATCCAAATACCAAAAGAAGCACCGGAAAAACCAATCTCTGACAAAGTATGAGTTAAAAAAGATAACCTTCTAGCCATCACAAAAACACCAACAATTCCACAAACAAGTGAAATTAGACTACCAGCCAAGTAAGCGTTGCGCATGAATTCTAAAGCAAACATCTATCAAACTCCAATCCTAAAAAATTAATTGATTTTTTTATATGCGTATTTACCATCACCTTGAAGTTCCAAGGAATGCTTACCGTATTTTTCGACCAAAGGCATATCATGAGAAATGAAAATAACAGTCGTCCCATATTTATCATTTAAATTTTGAACAGCATTCATAACGTCGAATTTAGAAATCGTATCCAAACTAGCTGTTGATTCATCAAGAATTAATAATTGTGGATCATAAAGAATCGCTTGAGCCAGATAAGCTTTTTGTTTTTCGCCGCCCGACGCCGAACCGAGTTTGCGGTTAGCAATATCGAAAATGCCAACTCTTTTAAGTGCGGTATCAACTATGTCTTTTTCTTTTTTGCTAATCCAAGGTATCAAAGGTTGAAACAATCTCAAAGAGACAAAATTACGGATTGATAGCGGATAATCTTGATCAATATTTCGAAATTGTGGAACATATCCGAAAGAAAGAGAACTTCGAAATTTTTTTGAAAAAATAATTTCGCCATCAGTTTTATGTAACTGACCCAGAATTGTTTTCACCAAGGTCGTTTTTCCAATTCCATTTTTTCCAATTAAACAGAAAAAATCATCATCAAAAATTTTAAAAGACAAATTGGAGAAAATTTCATGTTGAGAAAAACTAACCGATATATTTTTTGCTTCTATAAAATCAGTGGGTTGATTCAAAATCGTACTCCTTAAAAAAAGAAGATAACTATTAATAGCTATTAATAGTTATCTTACACTCAAGTATTAATAAAAACTTTTTCACTTTTCCTGCTTTTGTATTTTTTCCAGCTGATCAAGTTGATCCAGCATCCATTGTTTATAAGTTTTTCCCTTTGGCATTGTTTCAGTAACCTTTAAGACAGGTACATTATGGGCCTTGGCTATTTTTACAATATTTCCAACAATCTTATCGGTTGCCTGTGTGTTTTCAACGAAAAAGGCAATTTTACGATTTTTTACATCATTTTGCATTGCTTTAATATCTTTTGGCGAAGGATCGGTACTATTTTCAACCGACCTGGCAAAATGGGTGTTGTGCTCTTTATAGCCCAATTCTTTTAGTGTGTAGTCGAAAACCGGCTCACTGACATCAACTAACTTTCCCTTGCTGCTCTTGCTCAATTGCTTGATTTTAGTTTGAATCGGCTTGAGACTTTTAACGAATTTTTTAGCATTTTTCTCAAAATATTTCTTGTTCTTTGGCTGAACCTCGCCAAAGCGTTTTGCTAAATAAATAGCTAATTTTGGCATTGTCTTTGACTGATACCAAAGATGCGGATTATCACCATTTTTTTTGCCTAATAGATCTTCGCCAACACGGATACTGATAACATCCTTTGAATTTTTGGCAAGTTTCGTCATCCAAGTATCATAACCAATTCCGTTATAAAGAACAAAATTCGCTTTGCTAACCTCTTTAGCAACATTGCTGGTTGGTTCGTAATCGTGTGGGTCAATACTAGGATTTTTAATAACGGAAGTAACTGTTCCCTTGCTTCCTAAAACTGCTTTGGCAGCTTCGCCATAAAAATCAACCGACGCAACAACCTTGATCTTCGAAGTTTTTGCACTACTCAATTTTGCAGCACTAGCCTCCCTTATTGATCCAAAAAAAATGCTCGAAAGGATCGTAATTAAAGTTAAACCCAAAATTATCATGTGCTTACAATTTTTATTCACAGACATTATTCTCTCCTAAATACTTTTGAATACCAACCAAAAAAATAATCACTTACTTGTTAATGGTAAATATTACTTTTACATATTAGCACAAAAATATGTACTTAGTAATAATTACTTGTTATGATATATTCGTCGGAAAGAAGGCGATAAAAGTGAACGAAGAATTGGAGAAAGCACTAAAAATAGTAAAAAAAGCCGGTATGAAAGTAACTAGTCAAAGACGGGATATTTTAAGTTATTTAATCTATCATCAGGATCATTATATTTCGATCACCGATATCGATAAGCATATGCGTGACAAATATGAACATATGAGTTACCAAACGGTTTATCGTAACTTACAAGAGTTTGAGGAAGCTTATCTCGTAGAAGAGCGTCCCCTGGCTGGCGGCAAGTTTGTTAAATATCAATGCGACTTCAATAATTTGGATCATTATCATTTTATTTGCCAAATTTGTGGTCGTGTAATTGAACTAAAAGCTATCGGCGCCGATTATTTCCAAAATCAAATTGCCGGTTGCAAGGTATTAAAACAGCATGTTGAAATTACTGGTATTTGTGACCGCTGTTTAGCTAAAGAAGCAGTAATTAATTAAATTATAAATTTTAGAGTTCCGGAAATTTTCAATAATTTCCGGAACTCTTTTTAAAATCAATATTAATATAAAATTTATTTTTAATGATAAATTTTATGGAATAAAAAAGTTGCCAGACCTAATTTTAGGTATGACAACCAAAAGCCATTATTAAAAAACATTTATTCTTAATTTGACCAAATTTTTTCTGCAATCGAACGGATTAAGTCAACTTTGTCCCATTGTTGTTTTTCAGTTAAAACATTACCTTCTTCTGACGATGCAAAACCACATTGCGGGCTCAAACAGAGATGGCCCAAATCAAAATATTTGGCAGCTTCGTAAATACGTTTAACAATATCTGTAGATTTTTCAAGATGACCGTTTTTTGACGTTACCAAACCAAGAACAACCCATTTATCCTTTGGAATCTGTTTTAAAACATCAAAACCACCGTCTCGGACGGTATCGTATTCCAGATAAAAAGCGTTGATATTTTCTTGAGTAAACAGAGGATCGGCAATTCCCGCATAACTGCCGGTAAAAGCCCAATTCGACTTATAATTTCCGCGACAAATATGAGCATTAATAATCAGACCTTTAGGAGCTCCTTGGATTACTAAATTATTAACTTTCAGATATTTGGATTTCAATTCCTCAAACTCGCTGGAAGTGAACTCAAGTGGTTTTGTACTTGAATGATAAACTATCTTGGCTGCGATTAAAGAGCTCCATGCGCTGTCATCGAATTGAACAACTTTTAAACCGGCTTTGTAAAAATCAACCAAAACCTGGTCATAGGCGTCTGCAATTGCTTTAATTAAATCGTCCTCGTTAGAATAGAAAGTCTTCGTACTTTTAATATTAAAGGGCAATTCCAATTGTGCCAGCAGCAAAGCCGGCGAAGGAATTGTCTGTTTTACCTCAAGACCCTTGTTAACATGGTCTTTAACAAAAAGAAAATGTTCAATAAATGGATGATTAATCCCGCTCAGTTCACCGTTAAGAGCAGCCCCTTCTCCTCGAGCATGGGTTCTCCGTCATGCAGCTGCCATCCATTCGTCTGAATTTTTTTAATGCCCTGCAAACCCCAAAAAAAATCAAGGTGATACCAACTGCGTCTAAACTCACCATCGGTAATTGCTTTTAATCCGGCAGACTCTTCTTTATTAATTAAATCAATAATCGCCTGATCTTCAACTTCAGTTAGTTGATTCTTAGATATTTCCTGTTTAGCAAAACGTTCTCGAGCTTCTTTAAGATTTTCAGGCCTCAAAAAACTACCAACGACATCATAGCGATAAGGCGAATGCCGACATACCGTAAATTTATCTTTAATCTGAAGCAAATTAGTACCTCCGTTAATTAATTAAAAAGCTGTAATCACAGTCCTATGATTAAAATTAATTTTAATGTTTATTAGCCAGACTGTCGAATATAGACAAATAAAAACCTATGGTAATCCATAGGTTTAAGTAATTTATAGAAAAAATATTTTATAATTGGCCAACTGCCGAAGAAGAAATGGATGGGAACAGATAAATTAAACGACCTAGTTCTGTTGGACCAAACTTGAATTCAATCGCTGGTAACAAAGTGTTAATAACATCATCGGCCTTATCGCTAAATTCACTGGCGCCAACCAAATGATGTTCTTTATCAAAAATAAGAGCATTATCACCGAGTTGTTCCTTATCAACTTGCCGATACCAATCATCAGGAGTGTGATGGGTATCAATTGTGTATTTATCGGGATTTTTTTTTGCTTCTTCAGGAGTTACGCCGACCTGAGCGATCCGCGGCGATGTAAAGACAACTGAAGGAATTGCCGGATAATTAATTGCTGACGAACTATCACCAGCAAATTGGTGCATCAAATAAGTTGATTCAAAAACCGCTGTTGGGGTTAATTTAGGCTGTATTTTGTCGATTACATCACCAGAAGCATAGATGCTTGAAATATTAGTCTGCAAATGATCATTGACAACAACACCGTTTTTATTGTATTTCACTCCTAACTTATCCAAACCTATTTTTTCAATATTTGGAATTCGGCCAGTTGCATCCAAAATCCAGTCGGTTTCAAGTTTAAAATTATTTTCAGCACAAACTATCAAGGCCTCGCCTGTTTTTTCAAAGTCGCTAACTGTTGTGTTACGGACAAATTTAACTCCGCGTTGTTCTAAATCATTAATAATTTTTTCGACAAAATCCTGATTAAATTTGCGTAAAGCGCGATCACCATGAGTGATTACCGTGACTTCCGCTCCAGCCGCATTAGCCATTGTTGCAAATTCCATCGCTATATAACCAGATCCTATAACTGTTAAACGTTTTGGCATAGCAGAAAGATTCATAAAATCGCTGCTGTCATGAGCAAGCTCACTACCAGAAATATCGAGTCTATGTGGACAAAGTCCTGTTGCAATGACAATTTTCTCAGCCGTTTTGGCATTTCCATCAACTAAAACAGTGTGTTGATCATTCAAAACACCATGGCCGGACAAAATATCGATATGAACAGACTTTGCTAAGCCGGCGATTAAATCGGGCAATTTTCCGATAACTTCCTGCTTGTGAGCTAAATTAGCAGACCAGTTAATCTTGGCTTCGCCTTCGATTACGCCCTTCAAATTTTCAAATTGGCGTTGTAAAGCGACCGGGGCATCCAAAGTGATTTTTGCATTACAGCCGCGATTGGGACAGGTTCCACCAACTAGGTCATATTCAACAATTCCAACCTTAAATCCTTTTGCAGCTAACGGAATCGCACCATCAAAAGTGCCGTGTCCGCTGCCAATGTATAAAACATCATAATCATATTGCTGGGTTTTCATGGTTATTTCCTCCAATTCGGATACCATCTAGCATTATTATTTTCTGCGTATACGTAAAGGCTACACCTCTTTTAGGTGCTGTTCAATATCGTAAAAAGGGCTTATATCCAACAATAATTCGGCAAGAAATGATGTAAAACCGGACATTTCGAATTAAAAAAAATGTTTTAAAAAAAGATGTTTGCCCTGATATTTTATGTTTTTATCATAAAAACTCATATTAAAATCCATGACATAAAAAGATTATGCAATTCATTTCTAACCGATTAGTTTACGAAATTAGAACTCAAAAAAGATAAATTTTGGTTACAAATTAATTCGTTTAAAAAGATCGGAATTGTCTATGCAACTTTAATTAACTATAATTGATTATAAGAACATATGTTCGCAATAAGGGGGCTTAATGGTAGAACAAGCGTCATTATTTGAAAACAATTCAGAAAATGGGCGGCCGCTAGCAAGTAGAGTCCGGCCACAGACCTTGGATCAATTCGTTGGACAACAGAATTTACTCGGTCCGGGAAAAGTCCTTCGAGAATTAATTGAAAGGGATCAGATCAGTTCAATGATTTTTTGGGGTCCGCCCGGGGTTGGAAAAACAACTTTGGCAGAAATCATTGCTCATGAAACAAAAGCGAAATTTGTTACTTTTAGTGCGGCCACTAGTGGTATCAAAGAAATCCGCAATATCATGAAAGATGCTGAAAATAACCGACAATTCGGAGCACGAACAATCGTCTTTATTGACGAAATTCACCGTTTTAACAAGGCTCAGCAAGATTCTTTTCTCCCCTATGTAGAAAAAGGCAGCATCATCTTAATCGGGGCAACGACAGAAAATCCTTCTTTTGAAATAAATGCAGCTCTTTTATCAAGAAGCAAAGTTTTTGTTCTTAACCAGCTAAAAAGCAGCGATATCGTAAAATTATTAGAAAATGCCCTAGCAAATCCACATGGATTTGCTAATCAAAAAATATCAGTCAGTTCACAAGCGCTCCAATTAATTGCCGATTTCGCTAACGGAGATGCCCGAGTAGCCTTGAACACTTTGGAAATGGCCGTCTTAAACGGCCGTCGATTAAAAAATGCAACAGAAATAAATACGGAAGATCTTAAACAATTGATTACAAAAAAGACTCTTCTGTACGATAAGCACGGTGAAGAACACTACAATATTATCTCAGCGCTTCATAAATCAATGCGTAATAGCGATGTCGACGCCGCAATCTATTGGTTAGCACGTATGCTGGAAGCCGGAGAGGACCCGCTCTATGTTGCTCGTCGATTAATCAGGTTTGCAAGCGAAGATATAGGACTAGCAGACAGTCGTGCGTTGGAAATTACCGTTGCTGCCTATCAGGCAAGTCAATTAATTGGAATGCCTGAATGCACTGTCAATTTAACACAGGCCGTAACCTATCTGGCACTTGCGCCAAAATCAAACGCCTTATATACGGCCTATGACGCCGCTAAAAGCGATGCACAAAAGTCTTTCGCCGAACCGGTCCCATTACAAATTCGTAATGCCCCAACTAAATTAATGAAGGAATTGCATTATGGAGAAGATTATCAGTATGCTCACAGCAGACAAGACAAGTTGACAAGCATGAAAACTATGCCGGAAAATCTGTTAGGGCATCACTACTACCATCCAACTTCGCAGGGTTCGGAAATTAAAATGAAAACACGTTTGGAACAAATCGCTCGCTGGCACCTAGAACACGATCCGAAAAATCAGTGAATTGCTTTCATCATTTGATTTTCATTATAGAAAAGTAAAGTGACAAACATAAAAATATAAATAACAATTGGAATCCAAATATAGTTAATGTCTATCATTGCCACTGTTCCACTACTTTGTTTTTGATTAGCCACGTAACCAGATAATTGCAATAATCCGGCAGTAATCATACCGCCAAGTCCAAGGCCCATATTTACGCCAAAATCATCCGTAGAAGCAAGAATCCCTTCTGCCTGAATTCCCATACTGACTCCGTATCTAATTGTATCGGCAATCATAATAGAAACTAAGCCAACAACCATACCGTTTCCAATCGAGTTTAGGAAGATACCGAAAAAAAGACCATCTATCAGTTGATAATAAACGCCGATTGACATTATTAGCTGACCGATAAAAGCCAGAACAATTCCAATCAACATCGTTCTTTTTTTGCCTTGAAGATTAGATAGCCAAATAATTAAAACAACACCAGCCAAAGCGGCCAGGGTAAAACTGTTTGCAAAGGGTACCAAACTTTCTTGATTTAAAACATATTTAAAATAATAAATTGTCGTTTGATTTTTGATAGCCGTAACCAACCAGTAAAGAAAAATAACTAGTGAAATAATCAACCAAGGTTGATTGCTTTTCAGCATAGTAAAAATTTGTTTAAGAGGTTGATGAGCAATTTTTGAATTTTGAAAACGTTCATGAACATGAAAGAAAGTATTCATAATTAACAGAAAAGATATAATTGAAAAAACGATAATTGTCATTAAAAAGCCCAATTTCTGATTACCCCTGCCAAAAAAAGCTATTAGAGGAAGTGTGAAAACAGCAACGATAATTTGAACCGAACTACCAAAGAATTGACGAATTACTCCAAGCAAAGTTAGTTCTTTTTCATTTTGTGATAAAGTTGGCAAAATTGAAGTGATCGGCAAATTTACAGCCGTATAGAGAAAACCAAGTCCAAGATAAGTTGCATAAGCCCAAACTAATTTTCCTGTTCCGGAAAAATTAGGTGTTACAAAAGTCAAAACTGCAAAGACGACATATGGAAAGGCATACCACATGAAGAAAGGACGGCTTTTGCCAAAACGTGAATGAGTTCGATCAATCATCAGACCAATTATTAAACTTTCGGCGACATCAGCAATCCGAGCGACTAAAAATAGAATTGCTACTGAACTGGCTTGAAGGCCATAAACGTCTGTATAAAAGAAAAGTAAATAAGTGGTTAGCATTTGAAAAACCAAATTATCTGCAGCATCACTAAGCCCATAACTAATTCGTTCCGGCCATTTTGTTTGCCAAGTTCGATCCATATTCCATCTCCATCCAGTTAATTAATAAAGAAGCTAAATCAAGTTAATTTTTGATTTTTATATTCGTTGAAAACAATGCAAAAAAATTTTAAAGAAAAATCCTTCCACGTATTTCAAATTAATAGAAAGATTTTTCAAATATAAAATATTTGGTTTTAAATACCTATATTGAAACGCTTTATTCGTTCCGACTATCCTTATGATCCTGATACCATTTTTCTGCTCGCTCAATCGCAATTGGAATTGCACGAGAATTTTCATAATGATCCCTTTTTAAGGCATTGGCGATTTCAATCGCTTTATGTCTAGCTTTTACATTTAAATTCTTGAAAGATGTAGGGTAATTTTTATAGTTCCAAGGCATGATTTTCCCTCCTGAATTTGATTAAAATAATGGAGAATTATAAAAATAGTAGTTACTTTCACACAAATATTTAAGAAGGTTGCCCTTTTAATCACACTGCCTACTTACTTTTTCGGTCCAAAGACAACCTCTTACTTATTATAAGTCAGTTATTTGGACAAAAATTCAATCTTTAACATGAAGAAAAATAATGAAGCAAAATTGCAGACTAGTCCAATTCAGTTAGAATATTCACAACGGCTTTTTTGGAGGATTCATTTTGGAAAGACAAGTTTTAAAAAAAGAAGCAAAAAATTTATTAAATAACAACTTTTTATTCTTTTTCTTATTATTTTTACCGGCTTTTGTTATTCAGCTTTGTTCTGTTTCAAACGGTACTTATGATTACATCGTTAACAATTTTCAATATAAACTAGCAGAAAGCACTAGTTTCGGTTTTAGCATCATAACGAATTTCTTAATTACAAGTGCCGGATTAGTTTGTATTGATGCTTTCCGAAATAAAGTTAAATTTGAAAAAGCTATTCCACAGGCTTTTAAAATTTTCGATAAAGGCCAATATTTTATTGCCCTTATCCTAATCACAATCTTGGAAATTGTTTATGTTTTTCTTTGGACGTTATTATTGGTTGTCCCTGGGGTAATTAAATCAATTGCTTATTCACAGGCCTTTTACATTTATCGGGATCATATAGATAATGGAAATCAAATTACTTATTTGCAGGCAATTACCGAAAGTCGTAAATTAATGAATGGCCATAAGATGGATTATTTTGTTATGGAGTTGAGTTTTATTGGTTGGATGTTTTTGATTCCAATAACAGCCGGAATTGCCGCAATTTGGGTCTTGCCTTATTATCAATTAACCTTCTGCAACTTTTATAAAAAATTAGTTGAAGATAATCCGTTATCTGAAAATACTCAAAACTAGCTATCGAAAATTTGTCTCCGTATTTATAACTAATTTTCGAGATTACAAAGATTACAAAACAAAAATAAGCGTCAAGCGCATATAAAATCACTGTTATATTCCCTAAGTAGACTGTTACCTATCAGCTAAGTTTGATAGCTTACTGAAATACCCAAAAGGAGATATCTATGTCATTAAAAGAAAAAGCTGATTCATTAAAAAAAGAGGCCGCTGGAATGGCTAAAGAAGTCGAGGGTAAAGCCACTGGCGATAAAATACGCGAAGGCCAAGGCAAAGCTGAAAAACTCTTAGGCAAAGCTAAAGAAAAGCTTTCAGATAAAAATCAAGCTAAGATGAAATTTGATCAAGTTGAAAGGAAACAGAAGAAACACGATTAAAAGCCTACGGGCTTTTTTTATACATAAAAACGGCTGTGACAGGAAAATTCTTGATTATAAGGAGCATCAATTAGAGTCAACTCGCAAAAATCAGCGACATCGGTTTTCATCAGTCTTTCAATCAACTGACCTTGATCATCAAAATATCTAGTCAAATGAAGATTCTTGATGATATTATATTTATTCTGCTGATTAATAAAAATTTTATCGAAAACAATTCCAGCAGATTTTAAGGCTGCTTTTGTTTCACCCATCGCACTTTCGCGTCGAGCGGTTATGATATCTATCTCAATCCCCTGGCTAGACAACAGGCTAACCAAATTAGCCGCTTTTTTAAGCGGTTTGCTATGCAAATTAATATCGGTCTTAATCTGACTAAAAATATCATATTCTTGTTGATCACTGATTTCAAAGACATCAGTAAAAGAATAACTATTTAATTGCGAAAATTGAATTTGTTTTCCAGTCGCTTCATTAAAACGTCTAAGCATCAACTTAATAGAAAATAAAGTGCCATCCAAATCAAAACCACAACGAAACAATTTTTTCGTAATTTTCACTCTCCTTTTCAATATTAAAGAAATATTTTATCATGAAGTGTTTGTTCACGAAAGTTAGGAGTTTGAAATTATAAATACAATACAGCTAAATAACCAAATCATTCTGATCTTTTCTTTAATACTGGTTGGAATTTTAATAAACAAAATTGGTTTTTTCCATCAGCAAACATCTGACGATCTAACTTCCATTTTGCTTTATGTAGTTTCTCCATGCTTGATTATTAACGCTTTTGAAGAACCTTATTCTCCTATACGTATCCGGCAATTCCTACTAACGCTGATGGGAATTATTCTTTTTTATATCGTTGATATCCTTATCGCTCAAATCATATTTGGAAAAACAGTCGATCCAACTTTGAAAAGAGTTGTCCAGTATGGAAGCGTATATTCAAACGCAGGTTTTATGGGGGTACCTCTGGCGAGTTCATTGTTCGGTAGCCAAGGAGTTTTCTTCGCAGCAGCATCTTTGGCTGCTTTTAATATTTTTAATTGGACTCATGGAATTGGATTATTCCAGCCAAAACAAGATCAGTTGGATCATAAAGCAGCTTTACAAAAGGTAGTTTTGAATCCAAATATTATTGCGATTGTTTCTGGACTACTGATTTTTTTATTGTCAATTAAAATTCCTTTCGTGATCAATCAAACAGTCAAATATGTTGGATCCATAAATACCCCACTTTCAATGATTGTGATCGGCAATAGTTTAGCTGGAATCAAATTCAATCGAAGAATGTTCAATGGCAAATTATTGTTGGCTTTAATCATGAGAAACCTGATTTTTCCGGTAATCGCAATCCTAATCTTGAGGTTGTTGGGCATTAGTGGAATTGCTTTTTATACAACGATTGTCATGGCGGCTTGTCCAGTAGCTGGAATCCTTGTGCTATTCACTTTGCAGGCACGTGGTAATCCCCGACAAGCAATTACTTTAATGAGTATTTCAACAATTCTTTCACTTGTAACAATTCCATTAATCTTCGCAATTAGTAAAATTTAAATATCGTCAGTGATTTAATATTTTATACGTAATACAATTTTTTTAAAAAACTCAGAGAACTCGATATATCATTGAAATTATTTTAAAGTTTAGTGCCCTTCTCAACTATTGAATTAGATTATTGTTTTGCCATGGATTAAAAACATTTTTTTATGTGGTTTTCAATAAAGTAAACATAAATAATTCCAATACGGTACCAAAAAATCGATTTAAATTCGCAACTAGTTTATTTTTTCTTTGTATGTATATTATCCTGTAATTATATAAAAACAAATCATTTAGACCGGAGAAAATATGCCAGAAAGTGAAGAAAAAATTAATGCCCAAATTATCATTGGGGAATCAAGCGAAAAAGTCTCAACACCTGGAATAGCAAATTCGAAAATAAATATTGTTAATCCGAGTTTAGTCTTTGGCATACCGGCCGTTCCGATTACGATGTCATTTGCAGCGACAATTTTAACCAGCGGTATAGACTTGTCAAAGGATCATATCGTCTCTTTTAAAGTTATTGGGATTAAAGGAGAAATCTTAAGTGAAATCAATGGCCAGCTTCATGCTTTAGCTCAGCCGATCAGTGCTGGTTATAATTTTAGTATTAATTTTCGCAATATTATCTTCGAAAAAAAAGGTGACTATAAGATTGAATTCAGATTGGACAATGCCTTAGAACCAAATGCCAGTCAAACTTTCACAATTTTGATATAAAAAGTAAAAAATTATTTAGTTGAAAAATGGCAACATTTTATGGAAAATATTTTCTTGAGATGATTATCAAAGACGATTGTTCGAATTAATCAACTCAAAATAAAAAAATACCTTAGTTTAAACAAACAAAGGTATTTTTTAAAATAATTTTACTTACTCTTTTTTTACCAAGTATGATCAACCATTAAATAAGAATTATATTTTGATGGTCGTGCCAGCATAAATTAAATTGGTATCCGAAATATCGTTAAGCTTCGCTAAGGTACTGATACTTACGCCATAGGTCTTTGCAATCGAAGTCAAAGTATCTCCAGACTCCACTGTATAGGTGCCTGACGAACTCGACGTTGAACTACTGCTAGTGGAAGTAGATGTAGTCGAAGTTGAACTGCCAACTGTAAGAACTTCACCAACATAAATATAATCTGGATTAGATATATCATTGGCATCGACTAATGCGCTCACTGTCGTTCCATAGGTCTTTGCAATCGAAGTCAAAGTATCTCCAGACTCCACTGTATAGGTGCCTGACGAACTCGACGTTGAACTACTGCTAGTGGAAGTAGATGTAGTCGAAGTTGAACTGCCAACTGTAAGAACTTCACCAACATAAATATAATCTGGATTAGATATATCATTGGCATCGACTAATGCGCTCACTGTCGTTCCATAGGTCTTTGCAATCGAAGTCAAAGTATCTCCAGACTCCACTGTATAGGTGCCTGACGAACTCGACGTTGAACTACTGCTAGTGGAAGTAGATGTAGTCGAAGTTGATGTAGAAGTGCTAGTAGAACCTGTATCAGCCACTGTACCACTATATTCAAATGCTAGATCGTCCCAAGCCGTTAGATCGTACTCACTAATGATTTCTTCTAGCTCTTCGGTGTATTCCGGATCGGTCGCATAACCATCTTCATAAATTTCTTCAGCAGCGGTATCAGCGCTGGTTTCGCCGATTAAATTGCTATAACGCGAATTCTCGGTTAACAGTTCTTCGTAGTCGGTAATACTTTCAGAATCGCTATCATAAACCCGGAAATAATCATCTATCTCGTGATAAGCACCGTCGTAATATTCTTCCGTCGGCATATCAACCGTTTGGTCATCGTAGGAACCCTTGATTCCAAACAAGTTATTGTATTCACTCGCTAATGTAGATGTTCCCCAGCCACTCTCAAGAATTGCCTGTGCAGCTGTTAATGACGGCAAAATCTTATATTCAGTCCACCCATTAATCGCACTTTCAATAATTTCATTTAGAAAAGTTGAAACTTTAGTGCTGTAATCAGCTGTATTTTCAGCCTCAATTTTTTCGATCGCGGCTTCTAAAGCTTCTTCAGATGAAGCACTGCTTGAAGTTGATGTTAGTTCCATAACGGAATTTAATTCAGTTAGTGCAATTGCTGCAGTAGATGCAGTTATAGAACTTGCACTGGAACTGGTAGATGTACTATCACTGGCTGCAGAACTTGCACTGGAACTGGTAGATGTACTATCACTGGCTGCAGAACTTGCACTGGAACTGGTAGCACTGGAACTGGTAGCACTGGAACTGGTAGATGTACTATCACTGGCTGCAGAACTTGCACTGGAACTGGTAGATGTACTATCACTGGCTGCAGAACTTGCACTGGAACTGGTAGCACTGGAACTGGTAGCACTGGAACTGGTAGATGTACTATCACTGGCTGCAGAACTTGCACTGGAACTGGTAGCACTGGAACTGGTAGATGTACTATCACTGGCTGCAGAACTTGCACTGGAACTGGTAGCACTGGAACTGGTAGATGTACTATCACTGGCTGCAGAACTTGCACTGGAACTGGTAGCACTGGAACTGGTAGCACTGGAACTGGTAGCACTGGAACTGGTAGCACTGGAACTGGTAGCACTGGAACTGGTAGCACTGGAACTGGTAGCACTGGAACTGGTAGCACTGGAACTGGTAGATGTACTATCACTGGCTGCAGAACTTGCACTGGAACTGGTAGCACTGGAACTGGTAGCACTGGAACTGGTAGCACTGGAACTGGTAGCACTGGAACTGGTAGCACTGGAACTGGTAGCACTGGAACTGGTAGCACTGGAACTGGTAGCACTGGAACTGGTAGCACTGGAACTGGTAGCACTGGAACTGGTAGATGTACTATCACTGGCTGCAGAACTTGCACTGGAACTGGTAGCACTGGAACTGGTAGATGTACTATCACTGGCTGCAGAACTTGCATTAATCATCTTTTCAGTTTGTCCTTGATTCGTAGTAGCCGCATGTATAATTTCATCGCCACCAAATTGAAACTGAACAAAAAAAGTTGTTGCCATAATCGCGGCAAAACACCACGTTTTACCTACTTTATACATTTTGTAATGTAATTTTTTTGTATTCATAAATGAATTCATATCGTTTACAACTCCCGTAACATTTGGCTTAGAAAATGTTTAATCAAACACGAGACTATAATAACATCGGCTTTTTTTACTAAGCAAAAAATAAACAACGGTTTGTAATAAAAAGTTTTTTAAAATTGTAATAAGTTTGTTATTAACTTCTTGAACCTGCATCTTAGTAAGATATCGTCTTTCTCTATTTTTTTAAGATCGTTTATATTTGTCACTTATTTGTAAACAATTTGTAAATAAAAATAATTTTAAAGTGACAACTTCTTTTTAAGAAAAACGCATCTAAATAAAGTTATTACTGCATTAAATGATTGTTTAAAATACGAGTTAAGTTAATAAAAAAATTTTACATTTTCAGCTTATACCGACAAAATCATACACATGATTTTATAATAATGTATCCGCTTACAAGGTGGCATATAATGAAAAGTGGGTGTTTAGAAAACACCATGATCGTTTTCCCTTAATTATTTACAATTTTTAATATTTTTTGTTTTACGGGTAATTATAGTCAAATATAATCTTTCGAAATATTGTTCATGTTATGTTGACCAACTTTATTTTTTAAAAAAACAAATTTTAAATTAAAGGAGTCTATTACTTATGGAAGATTTTCTAAAAAAATTTTTAAAAATAACGGCTGCATGCACCTTGATAACGGGCGGTTTATTGGTCGCGGGAACAGTTTTTGCTGCTAAAAAAATTGATAATTCCGACGATAAAACAAAGAACGAAACAGATTCCTTAAAAGATAAAATTACCAGTAAAATTAAAAAAGGCACGGAAAAAGCAGTTAACAATAAACTTAACAAAAAGAGCATGGCCAAGTTCGAAAAAACAGCAGATAAAGCCAAAAGCACCCTGACAGATGTCAAGGATACAATCGGAAACAAAATAGATGATGCTAAAAAGGCTTCAATGAAAAATAGTTAAATCTTGTTTATGAATAATTAAAAAAAGACCAATTAAGGCCTTTTTTATTTTTTTGAATGAAACCCGATTAAATCATGTAGTTGTTTGAAATCAGGCCTAACATCATAATCGTGTTTCTTCGTTTTGATCAGTTTTTCGATCTGAAGACTTATCCGGTCCAAATCTTCTTCATCGGTATAACCGATCCAGTCGATATGTTCCAACCAATCAAAATAAGCATGTTTACCCTTACCGTAGCTATTTCCAAAAAGCAGACAAGGTGTCCCAGTAAGAACAGAAAATACCATAGCATGCCAACGATCGGTAATAATTATTTCCTGATGAGCAAATAATTCTAATTCTTCTTTGAAGAGCTTTTTTCGATTTATGGGCGTAATTCGTTTGATCGTATCCAAGACAGTATCCGTTCGTTTAAATGGGCGACCATCATCAAGCATTTTTTTCATCGAATCAATCAGCGATTCTTTTACAACTTTTTCGCCGTCATGACGTAGCACGAATAAGGCACCCGAACGCTTAAAATCGTAATGTGAAGCTTTAAAATAGAGAACCATATCTGGTGTGAAAAGAACGTGATTTTTAAAGGTTGTCTGCATGCGATGATAACTTTGTGCATCACGGGCAATTAAAAACAAGTGTGGATTTTTTCCATAAGCTTCCTGACTTAATTTCTGTTCTTTACGTCCATATGCAGTATCTTCAAAATGAATTGATTGAGGAAAAGAAATTGTCAGATTATTGACAAAAGTTGAAAATACTTTCCGGCGAGCCGACTCATGATTTGTATAAAGGCTTCCCATGTTTCCTCCACCAACAAAGGAAACGATGTCTTGAGAAGTGATAATCTTTTTGACCGCTTTAATCCCCTGGTCATTATCATCTTCCAATATCTCGATATACTGATATTCCGGAAATTCGTTTTCAATATATTCTCTTTGTGCCAAAGAAACAGCTTGATCTCCCAAATTGGTATAACTGGGAATACCGAAGGCAAAAAACTTGGGTCGGCTATTGGTCGGAAGTACTTTATCGGCTTTCGTAGTTTCAATGAAAAAATCAGACATTTTATCTTCCTCCTCATAATTCAGTTAATATTTGCAATCAATGTTTTATTTTTCCAATAAAATCTATTAATTCTTTTTAATTTAAGAAAAACAAAAAATTGTGTACAAAAATGTTCGCTGTTACAAAAATAAAGAGCATCAATAACATTTTCATAAATACACATGCAACAGTTCACTAGATAATAAAACGAAAAACCACCATAAACCAAGGAACTTATAAGCAGCTCCCTATAATCCATCTTACTCATAAAAACTCAAGATTCACTTATTGAATAACACCGCTCCAATTTTTTGAATAAAAATAATTGGACAAAACCACGTAAAAATTCTTTCTAAAAGAGTCATTTATCTGCTTCATTTTTTTAATTTTCTAAAAAATATGTGAAAATAAACCAATCAAATAATTAATGACTGTGTAATATGGAGAAGGAAAGGGATTTGAACCCTCGCATCGTAACAAACGTTAACGACCTACCTGCCTAATAAATTAAGCAGGCCTCTTAAACCAGACTTGAGTACTTCTCCAAAATCGCCTATTCAAAAATGGACAACAGAAAACGTATTAGCATAAAAAGATAATAAAACAAAAAAATAATGAATTATGGTTCTCGAATAACCACTTTTTGAAACATTTTTCTTTTTAGTGTTGATAATTTTTATAATTAAAACAGATAATTAAAAAACATTACTTCAAATCTTATCAACCAAAATCTTCTTTGAATGATATTCTCTCCCTTTGCCATCAATAACATAAGCCTTAATGTAAGAAGATTTATTTTTTTTCGCAAAATCAATCAGTTTATTCCGATTGAAAGAAATTTGTATCGAAGACCCGCCTTTTAATTCGAATTCTTGATCATCACTAAATTTTAATTTCTCTTTATTATCGAACAGGATCCCGGTATTTTTAATTTGCAAACTCATTCTATTTCGATTAAGAATCTCGATTATTAAAATATTTTTTCTAATAGAAATTAAATCGCTATTTAAATGACGATTATTATTATCGTCTGCAGAAAATATTCTTAAATCAAATTTTCGAAAACGAAACTGAATAAATCTCTGAATTTCTAAACATGCAGCAGGAAAAATTACAATAATGGCTACAGTTTTCCAAAATGTCTCTTGAGCAAACCAGTTATTATATAACCAATCCCATAAAGAACCCATAAACAAATGTTAAATCTTATAGATACAAAAAACACCCAACTTTTTACGGTCAAGTGTTAAACAAAAAATAGATTAAGAAATTTCGGATACAATGCATAATTTTATATCCAAGTACAATTATATAGAATTATCAATTTCTTTGCTCGTAGCTTGTTTATTGAACTAACTAGTTATTTATCATGCCGTTTTTAAAAAACATTATTCATATAGTAGAAAACAAGAATCGTAGGAAAATAAAAAAACGCAACCATGCAGTTTATGCGCTTTTTTAACATAATATTATAGTAATGGAGATTGAGGGATTCGAACCCTCGCGCCGGGATAAACCGACCTACACCCTTAGCAAGGGCGCCTCTTCAGCCTCTTGAGTAAATCTCCAGCTGATTAAAAATAACTATTAATCATAATAATATAAAAAGTGGCAAACAAACATTCATAATAAAATGCCTGCTTGCCAATGGACCATCCAGGACTCGGACCTGGGACCTCTGCGTTATCAACACAGCGCTCTAACCAGCTGAGCTAATAGTCCAAAGCGAATGACGGGAATCGGACCCGCGTAGCCAGCTTGGAAGGCTGGAGCTCTACCATTGAGCTACATTCGCAAAAGGAGAGAAATCTCCAATGGCGCGGGGCGGAATCGAACCGTCGACACAAGGAGCTTCAATCCTTTGCTCTACCAACTGAGCTACCGAGCCAATCCTTGACTACATCGATATTACTACCGACCGGTCCCAGCGGGGTTCGAACCCGCGATCTCCTCCGTGACAGGGAGGCGTCCTAGACCAACTAGACCATGGAACCTCTTGAATATCTTCTATGTAATAGCCAAACATTCAGGTCGGCCACTAAGTGACCTATTGCGGGGGCTGGATTTGAACCAACGACCTTCAGGTTATGGGCCTGACGAGCTACCAGACTGCTCTACCCCGCGATAATATTAAATTTGCCTCACGGCAATGGAGAATAGAGGATTTGAACCTCTGCGCCGGTTTCCCGACCTGACGGTTTTCAAGACCGTTCCCTTCAGCCAGACTTGGGTAATTCTCCAGAAACTCAATGGGCCAAATGGACCTTGCTGGACTCGAACCAGCGACCGAGCGGTTATGAGCCGCTTGCTCTAACCAACTGAGCTAAAGGTCCTAATTCGGGCCAATCGCGGCGGGGGGAATCGAACCCTCGACCTCCCGGGTATGAACCGGACGCTCTAGCCAGCTGAGCTACACCGCGATCGATTGAGCAAGTGCCCAATCGGGACAACTGGATTCGAACCAGCGACCCCCTGGTCCCAAACCAGGTGCTCTACCAAACTGAGCTATGTCCCGAGTCAAACTACTCAGTACACAAACAATTACTTGTCCGTGCTCAGACGGTCAATTACTTGACCCATGCACCATGTAGGAGTCGAACCTACAACCTCCTGATTCGTAGTCAGACGCTCTATCCAATTGCGCTAATGGTGCATATTACTGCTAACTTACCATGTTTACACAACGTGGATCAGTTGGCTGTTTGCTTTTAAACAAACATGCCGGCGCCCGGGATCGAACCGGGACGGTATCACTACCGCAGGATTTTAAGTCCTGTGCGTCTGCCTATTCCGCCACGCCGGCAGCTGCCACGATAAGTGGCAAAGCGAACGGCGGGACTCGAACCCGTGACCCCCACCATGGCAAGGTGATGTTCTACCACTGAACTACGTTCGCATATTTTTGAGGAAGCCCTCTGCCGACTAGAGGGTTCGAACCTCCGACCCCCGCTTTACAAGAGCGGTGCTCTGCCAACTGAGCTAAGTCGGCGACGAAATTGTTACTTGGAAATGATTTCTCATTTCCAATGGACGCTACAGGGATCGAACCTGTGACCTCCTGCTTGTAAGGCAGATGCTCTCCCAGCTGAGCTAAGCGTCCAAATTCTTAAATCGCTTTGAACAACACGCGACTAAAATATAATACATAATATTCCAACGAACGTCAACAACTTTTACGAAAAAAACTCAAAATTATTTTTTAATTCCCCTAATTCGACCTAAAGCTTCACTTTTGCTGGCCTCAATTGTCTCTGCGATTGGCTTAAAACCGGCCTTTACCCTAGTGGCTGTCCAAAAATGCTTGTAAATATTACGATTTTCACCAGGTTTTGGATTTGCATGAATTTTTGGAATCGATAATTGACGAAAACTTAAACTAATTTTTTTACTGTAATCGTCAATATCAAGAATAATCGCCTCAACTGGTTGTCCTATATGAAACTCGTCAGGCAAATTATCAATTCGACCATTTTTACATTCCGAAATATGAACTAAGCCCTGAATTTTCGAATCCAGTTGCACGAAAACACCGTAATTTTGAATTCCGGAAATAGTCCCAGTCACCCTTTGGCCAATTTTATAGTCCATATTTTCATTATATGTGTTTTTGATAGTCTATGATAAACGACTGATATACTTAATCGGTATGCAATTTTTAATCAACTTTTTTCTACATATCGACACTCATTTGGCCAATTTTGTTAATACTTTTGGAATCTGGAGTTACGTTTTTATCTTTTTTATTGTTCTGATAGAGACTGGTGCTGTTGTACTGCCTTTTTTGCCCGGAGATTCGCTCTTATTCGCCGCCGGAGCCTTGTCGGCCAATAACGACAACATATTGAACGTTTGGGCTCTATGGGTCGGTTTTTTCCTTATTTCGCTAATTGGCGATTCTATGAATTATTTTATCGGTCAAACGGTCGGACAAAAATTATTAAATACAAAAATTGGGCGTTTTATCAAACCGGAACAAATCAAAGAAACTGAAAAATTCTACGAGAAACATGGTGCAGCAGCCATTATTTTGGCCCGTTATATGCCAATTATCAGAACATTTGCCCCTTTCGTTGCTGCCGGATCCGGTTTTCCTTATTTGCGCTTTCTTAAATATTCACTAATTGGAACTTTCTCATGGTCCTCGATAGCAGTCTGGTGTGGATTCTTTTTTGGCAATATTGCCTTTGTCCATGAACATTTCACACTAATTATCCTAGCGATTATTTTTATAACTTTTTTGCCAGCCTTAATTGCTTTTTTAAAAACAAATACAACAAAAAAAGCGAAGAGTTAATCTTCGCTTTTATCTTTATTAACCGGATCAATCTGTACATTACCGGCATTAATTTCTTCTAAAGCTCTTCCTATAGGCTTAACTGACTTGTAATTATCTAAAGTCGGTCCAACCAAAGTCTCCAATTGAGCAGCAATTTCTTGAATTTGTTTCTTATCGCGGTCAGTTGGTTTTTCTTCGCGTTTTAATTTTAATAATTCGTCCTTCAAACGCGGCAACTCTTCTAATTCTTTAGCACGCTTTGACGCTAAAGCGATTAATTTATAACGAGAATCGACTTTAATTAACAATTCGTCGACCGACGGATACATTAGGCTCATCTTAACCCTCCAATATTTTTATATAGCTATTAGCCAGACGTTTAGCTTTTAATCTTTCAGCTCCGATAATCGTCTGAACCTTTTTAACTGCCTTATCCACTTTATCATTTACAACCGCATAATCATAGTTGGTCATCATCAAAATCTCCTGACGAGCAGTTTTTAAGCGTTCATCAATAACTTCATCGGACTCGGTTCCACGTAACTCCAAGCGATTTCTTAGTTGCATTAAATCAGGCGGCAAAAGAAAGATCAAAATAGCATCCGGAACTTTAGCACGAACCTGCATTGCACCGTTAACCTCAATCTCCATAAAGACATCATTGCCTTGTTCTCGCTGCTGATCAATCCAGGTCTTCGGCGTACCATAATATTGATCAACATATTGAGCATATTCAAGCATTTGTCCGTCATTAATCATTTGTTCGAATTTTTGTTTGCTGACAAAGAAATAATCTTTGCCATCAGCTTCGTTCCTTCGTGCTTTTCTAGTAGTTGCTGAAATCGAATAAAGCAACTCGTGTGGATTTTTTCTAAATAAAGCTTTTCTAACCGTTCCTTTGCCAACACCAGATGGCCCGGAAAGCAAAAACAACATTCCTCGTTCATTCATGCCAACTAGTTTAACACTCAAAAAGGTCTCAAATTTACCAATTCTTAAATATCGTTTTTAAAGGATTTTTATCTCTTCTTGCATATTACAAATGTCAGAAAGGCATTTTCCGTTCGCAAAATAGTTTGCTATTTCGAACAAGCGTTCGTATATTAAATGGTGTTGAGGGAATAAAAAATGCAGAACGCAATCGTAAACAATCAAATACATCGTGTTAAGTCATTTAAAAAAATCCTGATTAATATTAAGACGGTTTTGCCGATCGAAAAGAAGGAACAGTTAGATGCAGAAACGATTATTGATCGCTTGAGTTTAGCCTTGAGTTTTGACAAGCCAATCAAGCTTCAAATAAATTGTGAGATCAATTCAGATAAAGTTGCTAATTTCACTGGAAAATTACTCCAAGGTAATAACGGATCTCTTCTAATTCAAACTAACAATGACTTAAAAAAAATTAATCCAGCGGAAATACGTTTTCTAAAATTGATTTGAATATGCAATAAGCGCTTGGCGCTTATTTTTTTTGTTCTAATAGCTGCTTTGCATTTGCCTTCGCCTGTTCGGTGATTTGTTCGCCAGAGAGCATATTTGCAATTGAAAGAATTCTTTCTTTATAAGCCAATTGTTTAACTTTCGTAGTTGTTCGGCCCTTCTCAACCGCTTTTTCAATTTGAAGCTGCTGATCGGCAGACGAAGCAACCTGGGGCAGATGTGAAATAGAAACAACCTGGCACTTGGTAGATATTGCCTTCATTTTTTTTGCAACCGCTACAGCTGCCCGACCAGAAACACCGGTATCGACTTCATCAAAAATAATCGTTGGAATCGACATAGCCTCAGAGAAAACATTTGTAAGTGCTAAGAGGATTCTTGAAATTTCACCTCCGGACGCAATCTGGTTTAAAGGCAGACTTGCTTCGCCGGGATTAGTTTGAATCCAAAAATCAACTTCATCAAAACCAGTTTCAAGCAATTTTTTAGTTTGATTAATATGAATCTCAAACACTGCTTCTCCTAAAAGCAGGTCAGTCAAATTTTCATGAATTTGTTTTTCAAGCTGTTCCGCTGTCTGCTGACGAATTTGATGTAACTGATCTGCCAAACTAATCAATTCTTTACGAAGGCTTTCAAAATGTCCATGCTGTGTTTGACGCTCTCGATCATAATTGCTAAGATCTTTGATCTCCTTTTGAATACTTTGAAAATAAACGATCAAGTCATCATTTGTTCGATGATATTTTCTTTCTGCAGTTTTGAGTTCAGTAATTCTATCAGTAACTTTTTGGGCCTCCTGATCATCAAAACTCAAATCGTCGAGTTTATTTCTAAGATCACGGGCCAATTCCTGCAAATTCAAATAACTTGATTCGATTGTCGAAGCTGACGACAAATAATTATCATCGATTCCACTCAAACTCTTTAAATTATCATTTGCTTCATCCAACAAAGTCAAAGCATTAACATTCTGCGGATCATCAAGATCACTAATTGCTGAATTTAATAATTGATAGATTTTTTCAAAATTTTTAATTTTTTTATCTTTGTCAATTAGTTGATCAAGTTCATGTGGCTGGAGTTCTAAATCAGATAATTCTTTAACTTCGAATTGTAAAAAATCAAGTCGGCTCTGCCGATCTTTTTCGTCTTTTTTCTTTTTAATAAGAATACTTTTTAACTTAGAATAGGCATTAAATTTGTTCTGATAATTATCGAGTAAATTTCGAAAATCACGGTTGGCAAAGCTATCAACCAATCCAGCCTGCAATCGATTATCGAGTAACTCCTGATTATCAAATTGTGCGGATATTTTTACTAATTGACTGCCAATTTGAGTTAATTGTTTTAATGTGAGAATAACTCCATTTGCAGAAATCAAATTACGACCGGTCCGATTAATTTCCCGACGAATTACCAGCTGCTGGTCTTCTTCAATTCCGAAAGCTTCCAAACTTTTTTTTGGGTAATCGAAAACACCCTGAATAGTGGCTTTCTTTTCCCCTTTGCGAATCATCGAGCTGTAAGAACGTTCTCCAACTAACAAACTCAGTGCGTCAATAATAATCGATTTCCCAGCTCCGGTCTCACCGGTCATAACCGTTAAACCCTTGTCAAAATCAATTTGAGCGTCATTAATTATGGCGAAGTTTTTAATTGATAAATTATTTAGCATCTGTATGAATTGTACGAAATTTTTCCAGTTTTCGTAATCTACTTCTGATAACTATTAAAAATGAAATCCTTAATTGAATCAGGCAGTAGTTTCGAATCAAATTGAAGCGCGCTTTTTTTAAAGTAAAGTAAAAATTCATGGTTACCATCACCGCCTTTGATTGGTGAATCAGTGAAACCAACTAAAGTAAAACCCAATTCTTCACTGAGAGATTTCAATTCTTTAAAAGCTTCAAAAACAGAACCCGTTTTCTTAACAATTCCTTTTTTTCCAACATTTAACTTGCCAACTTCGAATTGTGGCTTAAACAAAGCAACTATTTCACCATCTTTAGACAAAATTGGGTACAAAGAAGGCAAAATCATTCTCAAAGATATAAAAGAAACGTCAATCACAGCGCGTGTTGCCAATGGAGTTAAAAAATCGGTTGCTTTGGCATAACGAAAATTGTATCCTTCCATATTTTTTACTCGACTATCAAGTTGTAAACGTTTGATTAATTGATCATGACCAACATCGACAGCATAAACAAATTTAGCTCCCTTGCGTAAAGAAAGATCAGTAAAGCCACCAGTCGAAGCACCAATATCAATTACCGTTTGATCGCCTAAATCAAAATGAAAGTAATCAACCGCCTTTTCTAATTTTAAAGCGCCTCGTGAGGCAAAATCGCTAACCCTTTCTGTTAAATGAAAAAGTGTCTCTTTTTCTACAGAAAAACTGGCCTTACTAAAAATTTTATCAGTTCGGTCGGCCACAATTCCTTCCTTAATCGCCTGCTGAGCCTGAGTGCGACTCTTAAAAAGACCCTTTTCGACTAAATATCGATCTAAACGGATTGGAAATTCATTCATATTTTGTCCAACAAATCAAGTAACACTGTATTTTGAAAATCTGGAATTTCTTTAATAGCATTAGCAGAAATTTCTAAATGTTTTTCTAATTCCAACTGGCTTGCCTCAACACCAATAAGTCTCGGAAAACTTTTCTTGTTTTCTTTCTCATCCTGTTTAATATCTCGCAAATCGTCTTTGATTTGAAAAGCAATTCCAAGATTGGCACCATAAATATTCAGGGAACGCAGTTTGTCATCAGACAATCCGGCCAAAATACCACCAGCGGTTGCTGCATATGTCATTAAAGCACCGGTTTTCATTAAATGAATAAATTCCAAATCATCAATCGATTCAACTTTATCCTGAGAAAACAAGTCGTATTGCTGTCCGCGAACCATATTATCAGGGCCGGCAGCCAGAGCAAGATTGTATATCAATCTCAAACGAATCGATTCAGGCAATGAAAGATTGGATATTTTCTTAAAAGCTTCTGTCAGTAAACCATCCCCAACCAAAACAGCATTTCCGACTCCAAACTCTTTCCAGGCGCTGGGCTGATTCCGTCGTTTGGCATCATTATCCATTTCCGGCAAATCATCATGAACCAAAGAATAAGCATGCACAAATTCAACAGCCGTTGCCGCCTTAATCGTGTTGTCATTAATTACATTTCCGGAAGCTGCAAAAGTTGCCAAAGTTAAAAGCGGTCGCAAACGTTTACCGGTTGAATCCAAAGCATAAGTAATCATTTTAAAAATATCATCATCACGATCAACGAAATAATTACTTAAATCATTGTTAACCTTTGGAAGATAACGATTCGAAAAATCTTTAAACTTCATCTTGATCGCTCTTTCTCTGTGAATCCAAATTTAGTTGACTTAAATTCTCATCAATTTTCTTTTGAGAATCATCAAGATATTTCTTTAACGATGAAGAAATTTTTACACCTTGCTCAAAATTTTTTAACGCATCATCAATTGGAAGATCACCATTTTCTAATTTAGAAACGATCTGCTTCAAATCCTTCATATTCTTCTCAAAGTCAAATTCTTCTGTCATTGTTAATCTCCCTGATTTCTGCTAATGCCGAGCCTTTTGCAAATAATATTTTAATACGATCATGTTCTTTGAGCTGCTGAACATTTTTAATTAACAGATCGTCTTTGAAAGTTAGTGAAAAACCACGATCAAGAACTTTTAGCGGGCTCAATGCATCAAGCTTAGCGGTTAAATTAGCAAATTGTTGTATATTCTTTTGAAACTTGCTAGCAAAAGAATTAGCAAGTCGCAAATTTAAATTCTGAAGTTTTTGTTCATGATTAATAAATACTTGATCAAAAGATTTCAAAGCTGGTGAATTTGCCAAATATTCAAAACGGCTCAGATTTTTTTGCATTAATTGTTTAATGTCGACTGACATTAAGGATGTCAGCTGATCCAAATTATTTTGGTAGTCGACTATTGCTGGTGTTACTTTATTAGCTGCTGCTGTTGGCGTCTCAACTCGATAATCAGCTGCCAAATCAGTCAAAGTCACATCAGTTTCATGGCCAATTGAGCTAATGACCGGCTTGGACAGACTGGAAATCAAACGAACCAATTGTTCATCATTAAAGGGCCATAAATCAAGCATTGAACCACCACCGCGAGCAATAATAATTGCATCAGCATCGGATTTCTCAGCTTTTTTAACCGCTGAAATAAGTTCTTTAACAGCACCATCCCCTTGAACTAAGGACTCGAACAGATCAATTTTCAAATTAGGATTACGATGACCAATAGTTGAGCTAATGTCATGAATAACGGCACCCGTTTTAGAAGTAATAACAGCTGCTTTTTTTGGAAAATAATTTAATTCCTTTGCTGGCTTATTAAAGATCCCCTCTTTTGCTAATTTATTTTTAAGTTCGGCTAGTTTTAAATATAATTCACCAAGACCGGCAGGTTGCATCGAGAAAATAAAAAGCGAAGCATAAGCTCGTTTACCGTAAAGACGAACATCAGCAACTAGATTGACTTTGTCTCCAGATTTGAACTCAAAAGGAAAGCCACGAAGAATAGTTGGCGAAACATAAGCACGAATCGAGGATTCATCTTCGTCTCGAAGCTCAAAATAAGCCGAACCGTTGGAAATTTTGTAACCGAAAATTTCGCCAGTTAACGAAACTTGCTTTAAATAAGGGTCATGAACAAATTTCGCTGACAAATAGCGATTCAGGGCTCCTACAGTTAAAAAATTGCTTTCTGCTTCGTCCATAGTCAATTAAGAAACAAAATGTGCCAAAACTCCATTAACAAATTTTCCATCACTTTCATCGCCGAAATTTTTGGCCAATTCAGTTGCTTGGTCCAAAGAAACCTTTTTTGGAATATCAATTCGTTTTGTTAACTCAAAAATACCAATTTGCATGGCAATATCAGCCGTTTTTGAAATACGTTCAAGCGACCAATTATCTTTTAGATAAGGTTTATACTTCTCTTCCAATTCTTTATGTACTGCAAAAACGCCATCAACTAATTCATTAAAATAATCATCGATAGTATTTTGCTCAAACAAGGTTTTTTTAAGCAAGGCCTTGTCCTGATCCGAATTAATTTCCAAGGCAAAAATCGCTTGGAAGCCCAATTCTCTGATTTGTTGACGTGATAAACTCAAAATTTTAATTATCTTTCGGTGTATTTTTTTTAGGATTTGTTTTTTTACTAGCGCTAGTAGAAGCACTAGTTGTCTTGCGTGGGGTCGTCTTTTTAGATGTAGGCTGCTTTTTAACAGTCGCTTTACTCTTTGCTTGATCTTTTTTGGTTTCAAATAAATTATTTGGATCAATTTCCGGTTTTACATCTTTATCATGTATCAGACTCGAAACAACTACATCGACATCAGAAACAGTTAAATCAGTCGCTGCTGCAATCGCTGATTTAACAGAGTTCTGAATTGCCAAAGCAGTTTTCGGAATATTAACACCATAAGTAAACATTGCATAAACAGTAAACAAAAGGTTGCCATCTTCGTCTTGTTTGACAACTACACCTTTGGTCTGCTTATACTTTTTCGTAAAGAAAAATCCGGAAAAACGTTCTTTAGTCTGAGCTTGCAAGCCTATCACGCCATCAATTTCTTTAGCAGCAATCGAGGCAATGGTTTCCAAAGTCGAAGAGGATATCTTCGTTTCACCATCTAATTTGCTGCCACCTAAAACAAAATATTTTGCCTCTTGAGCTTTTGCCATTAAGCGCGCTCCTTATACGAGCCGCCATCAGAAGTGTTGACAACTACTTTATCGCCGGCATTCACAAAATCCGGAACAGTGATAACCAAACCGGTTTCCATTGTAGCTGGTTTGCCTCCGCCATTAACCGTCGCCCCTTTAATCGAAGGTTGGGTATCGGTAACTGACAATTCAACAGTGGCCGGTAGCTCGACATCTAAAATTTCATCCTTGTATGAAGTAACTTTAACCTGCATATTTTCTAATAGAAACTTCAAAGAATCTTTAATTTTATCTCCAGGTATTTCGACTTGATCATAAGTCTCGATATCCATAAATACATAGCTGTCACCATTCGCGTATAAATATTGCATCGGGCGAGTAGTAATATCGGCTGCTTCCATACGTTCGCCAGCACGAAAAGTGACTTCGTTAACAGCACCGGTTCGTAAATTTTTCAGCTTGGAGCGCACAAAAGCACCACCCTTGCCAGGCTTAACGTGCTGAAAAGATAGGATGCGCCAGATTGCTTTGTTATATTCAATGGTTAAACCGTTTTTAAAATTCGATGTATCAATGGCCATATATTTCTCACTTTCTACTTAACTGTAATATTTTATCATTGCTTAGACAAAATTGGCAGGATTTTGGAACTCGGACGGAAACTCGAAATTAGCGAAATACTCAAAAATATCATCAATACTTCGCCCGCGATAAACATATTTCATATCGTAACTGGGAACAAAATCCTTGTTAACAGCTTCTTTTAGCCATTGCCATAAAGTATCGTAAAATCCATTAATGTTAAACAAGGCCAAGGGTTTTTCGTGGAGATCAATTTTGGCCCAACTAATTGTCTGAGCAATTTCTTCTAAGGTACCAAATCCGCCCGGTAATGCAATGAAGGCATCAGACTGGTCGATCATTAATTGTTTACGAGTGTTCATGTCGGGAGCTTCGATCAATTCGGTTATTTGGTCAGCGTTAATTGATGCCTCAGCCAGGTTAGAAGGTGTAATTCCCAATACACGACCACCATTTTCCATGACCGACATCGCCACAATCCCCATCAAACCATCTTTACCGCCACCGTATACTAACCGATAATTATTTTTGGCTAAATATTCACCCAACTTGGCAGCTTTATTTGAGAACATTTCTTCATTTCCATATTCCGCCCCCATAAAAACACCGACCGATTTAATTTGTCCACTCCTTACCATGTTTTTATGTTAACCCGATGAAACTTTTTTTGCTATACTGGTTGTTAGCTATTAGTTCATTTTTGGACTATTCGTGACAAAATATTTTTGATAAAAAGGAATTTGTAAATGTCAGAAAAGGAACAAAGCGTAAATACTTTTGCGCATGAAGTTAAACTTGAGAATAATGAAGTTGGAGTGATGGCTCTTGGAGGTTTGGGCGAAATCGGAAAAAACACCTATGCCATCCAGTACCAAGATGAGATTGTTGTAATTGATGCCGGAATCATGTTTCCCGAAGATGATTTGTTAGGGGTTGATTACGTGATCCCCGATTACACGTATTTAGTTGAAAATATTGAAAAGGTCAAAGCATTGGTAATTACTCATGGGCATGAGGATCATATTGGTGCGATTTCTTACTTTTTGCGGGCAGTTAACGTACCTGTATATGCCCCACCATTTGCCTTAGCTTTGATTAAGGGAAAACTGGAAGAGCATAATTTATTAAAAAAGACCGAACTCCACGAAATAAAGCCAGACTCTTTTTTGGATTTTGGCAAGTTATCCGTAGAATTCTTTCAAACAACCCATTCAATCCCCGATACAGTTGGTGTTGCCGTCCACACGCCTAAAGGGACGATTGTCGAAACTGGTGATTTTAAATTTGACTTAACCCCGGTTACCAATCAGTATCCCGATATGCTGAAAATGGCGAAAATCGGTCGAGACGGCGTTTTACTTTTGATGTCGGATTCAACCAATGCTGAACGACCAGAATTTACGAAGTCTGAAGCTTGGGTTCAAAAATCAGTTGAAAGAATTTTCGATCGAATTACCAAGGGGCGAATTATTTTTGCAACCTTCGCATCTAATTTAAGT
Organism: Oenococcus sp. UCMA 16435; assembly: GCA_004010835.2. GTDB lineage: Bacteria > Bacillota > Bacilli > Lactobacillales > Lactobacillaceae > Oenococcus. The sequence goes on along the minus strand of CP030868.2, from coordinate 1,927,266 downwards.
CGTGTCAAAATGGCAATGGATTCAGCTGTTAGGCATGGACGCAAAATTGCTGTTTTTGGTCGATCAATGGAAACGGCTGTCAACAATGGCCGTGATTTGGGTTATTTGAATATCTCAGATGAATTTCTACTGGAACCCAGCGATTTGAAAAATACTCCAGCAGATGAGACTTTGATTCTTTCAACCGGCTCTCAAGGCGAACCGATGGCTGCTTTAGCAAGAATTGCCAATGGAACTCATAAACAGATTAAACTGCAACCGAATGACACAGTTGTTTTTTCATCAAATCCGATTCCCGGGAATACTGCTTCGGTCAATAAAGTAATCAACGAACTTGAAGAAGGCGGCGCGAATGTTATTTATGGTCCATTAAATAACATTCACACGTCTGGTCACGGTGGACAAGAAGAGCAAAAAATTATGCTTGAACTGATGAAACCAAAATTCTTCATGCCTATTCATGGAGAATATCGAATGTTAAAAATTCATAGTGGCTTAGCCGAATCGACCGGTGTTCCCAGCGATCACATTTTCATTATGGATAATGGTGATGTCCTAGCATTGGACGGCGAAAATGCTCATCCAGCCGGTCATTTCTCATCAGAAGATATTTATGTCGATGGTGGTGGAATTGGCGACGTTGGAAATGCAGTCCTTCACGAAAGACAAAAGCTTTCTCAAGATGGTCTGGTGATTGTTACAGCAACAATCAATATGCAGACCAAAGAAATTCTTTCTGGCCCTGATCTTCTCAGCCGGGGATTTGTTTACATGCGAGAATCAGTTGATTTAATCAATGATGGTCGTCGGGTTGCTTTTGGAACAATTAGAAAGGCAATGATGTCGGCAAATGCTGACGAAGGATCAATTAGGCAGGCAGTAATCGATGAATTAAGCCATTATCTTTACAAAAAAACAGCCCGCAAGCCAATTGTTATACCAGTATTAATTCAAGTTAAATCAAATTAAAAACCAGTTCTTAAATTAAGAACTGGTTTTTATGTCTCAGCATGGAAACGATTTGAACGATTAGCAAGTCGTAAGATTGAATTTGTCTCTGCTTTTTTATCAATTTGTTCAATTAAGCGTTCATCAAGATTGCCACGATCAATTAATCCATAAATACCATAAATGAAAGCTAAAATTGTTTGCCTTTGTTTAGAAAAGGACTTGATGGTCAACTTCAATGCATCATTTAGATTATCAGTCGAAAAAAGAACCCAATAAACGTTTTCCAGAGTATGAATAGATTTCCCATCCTGAGTTAATTGATCAGCCTTTAGATCGGACATATCGGGCATATTCATCGGTGCGAAACTAATTAAGTCAGGTTGAAAAATCGAACGTCGTGAATAATATTCATAAGTTATCGCAATCGAATTCTCGAGTGCGTGATGGAGTGATTCCCTTCCAAGAATCTGTGATATTAAAAAAGAAACCATTCCAGAGGACATCATCGCAGATGGATAATTATGAGTTAAGGAAACCATGTCATGAATTCTACCCATTGATTTTTCATCATTGATAAAAGCCGAACCAATCCGCGAAGTCTCATAAAACGCAATCGGCATAACCCTAATTAAAACATTTTCATCATTTCCAACAGGATCGGTCGAACCGATTGAATCAAGGTCACGTGTCAACTCAAAATTAATAATTGACTGAATTTCCGTTTCAAAACGATCAGTTTGAATCGTATCCGTCATTGAAAATTGGCCATTTCGCCACCATTCGGCGAAGTTGTGCATCACGTTCGATCGCGAATACCCAAGCGAAATTGCACGGACTATAGCAAAAGTCAAACCGGTTGTTGGTGTCCAAAGAAATTCAAAATCAGCGTTATAAAGATCATTGTTTTCTCTTAAAGCCCACTTTGTATTGCGCTTGCTTAAATTACCAAGTGCATCTCCAATAGCGATTCCATACAACAATCTCCCGATTGTCGATAATCTTTTAGTCATTAGGTTTTGGCATTACATCTTTCCAGAAAGCATCGTATATAGCCGCTGCAGCTTTTTCAACGGCTCCAAAACTATCTACTTTATCTCCAACATAAGCAATAGCAATTGCATATGGAGCATATGGGGAATACATAATCAAGGTATCGTTCTGAGTTTCTTGACCATCAACAAAAGATTCAGCAGTTCCGGTTTTCGCAGCAACTTTAGGACTTAGATCATGAATTAGAGTACCACCGGTATTGTATTCGCTAGTACCATTGGCAACATCCCACATTCCGGTTTTAATAACATTCCATTGCGCACTGGACATTTTGACATATCCTTGAATTGTTGGACTGACTTCGCTAGCAACAGATGATCTAACACCATTTTTGCCTGACTTTAAAACAGAAGCAACGACTTTCGGCTCTACTAAATAGCCTCCATTCGCTATAGTACTTGCAAAACGAGCCATTTGAATAACCGAATAGGTATCATACTGACCAAAAGCTTCATCAATAAACGAACTAGCCAAGGAACCGGTAATCGAGCCTTTATAACCAGCTGTTTCGCCAGGAAGATCAATCCCCGTTCTGCTTCCAAGACCGAATTCACCAAATCCATTACGCATTTTTTGCCATATATTCGAACTAACATTAAGGCTCATTCCCGATACATATGGCGTGCCGTTCATTTTTAAAGCCAGCTGGATCATATAAGTATTGGAAGAATCTTCGAGGGCTTGTTCGGCAGTCAGAGGAATTTTAACGCCAGTCGGATTAAAGTCGGAGTGTTTCTCGGCTGTACCGGCCAGCTTGATGATCTGATCATCCTGAGTGGAACTGGTCGGAGTAATGACACCAGCCTGCAAAGCCATCGACACCATCGCCGGTTTGACAGCAGAACCCATAACAATCGGATCCTGAATTGCTGCCAGATCATTTTGGGTCAGCTCACCAGTCTTAACGTTCCGATCCCAACCGGCCATTGCATAAACCCCGCCGGTTTTCGGATTCATAACAGCGGCATAGCCACCGGTCGTCAAATCACTTCCCATATATTTCTTAAGTGCCGCAGAAACATCACTTTGAAATTTTGCGTTAATCGTTAACTGCAGATTTTTTCCAGCCGTACCAGATTGAGTCACTTTGCTGCTAACGATTTTATTTTGTGAATTAGTTGTAATCTGAGTTTTTTTGCTAATTCCACGAAGGGTCTGTTCATACTCTTTTTCAATTCCGGAAATGCCGACACTGTCTGTCCTCGAATATCCTTCTGCAAGATAAGTATTCAAATCGCTTGCCGGAAGTCCACTTGACGAGCCCGATAGTGATCCAAGCAGGGATTTAGCACTGCTTCCTTGTGGATAGTCTCTAATCCAACCTTGATTAATTCTGATTCCAGGAAACTCGCTTAGACGTTCGCCGATTTCAGAAATTTCCTTAGTGGTTACACCGGTTGACTTAAGAATAGTAGTGGACAAACTTGTCGTTTGAGTCATTTTGTTGTAAACGACTGCGGCAACTTTTTCCGAACTACTTAATTTCAATTTATTTTTTTTCAAATACTTGATTTCGCGATCATACAAACCTGTACTGGTTAATTTACCGACAGCGACACCGGAAAGTTTTAATTTACTAGCAATTTGTTTGCTGTGTTTGGAGCTAGCCAAAAAATAATCAATTTCCTGTGTTTCGGTTAAAGAACTGGTATCAATCGTTAAATACTTTGAAAGACGTGTTGCGCTTTTATAAATACCCGTACTCGAAATTGACGGCAAACGTTCAAAACTAATCGAAGGAATCGACTTATTCCCCGCCAATACCTTCCCGGTGGAATCATAAATAATTCCCCGGGGGGCTTCTGTCGTTTCAACAGTCGCTTCAGTCTGATTAACAATTGCCAAGTAACTCTTTCCTGAAACGATTGTCAGCATCCCTAATTTTATAATCAAAAGTAACAGCAAAAAGCCGCTTAAACCAAGCAAAATGTTTAAACGGACAGGAATAGTCGAGTTATTACTTTTATCCGGGTGAGAATCTTTTTTATTGAAATTTTCTAATTTTGGTTTTTTTATCACTTTTTAAGGTCCAAATAAGTAGCAGTTTTATTGTATCATCGTAAGATAAGTTATAGCTAATGCTTGAAAAAATTCGAAAAATTATTTTAAATCATTACTTTTTAAGTTTTGCCTTGCCAGCAATAATAATGCTCTTTTACTTTTATTATCGAAAAATGGCTCCATTCGGCAATAGTTCGATTCTAACAGTTGACCTGGGCCAGCAATATGTGGATATGTTTTCCGGCATGCGTGAAACAATTTTGCACCAGCCGAATCAACTTTTTTATAGCTTTGCCAAAAATTTTGGCGGTGAAATGTTTTCAGAATGGTCATATTACCTTTTCAGTCCATTAAATTTATTTTTGCTTTTCTTCAATCAGGCTAATCTTCCGAGTGGCATTTTGCTTCTGACAGTTCTGCGTTTTGGGCTTGCCGGACTTTCTATGCAATATTTGCTTGTAAAAAAGAATTTTGCCGGCAAAGAAATGGGATTGCTTATATCCAGTTCTTACGCTCTATCAGGCTGGTTTATCGCCAACCAGGTAAACCTGCTCTGGCAGGATCAAATCATCCTGCTGCCGCTAATTATCTATGCCGCAATAACTTTAATTAACGAGCAAAAGTACCTGCCCTTTATTCTAATCTTTGCTTTTTCAATTATTGATAATTTTTACATCGCATATATGATTGGTATCTTTTTGCCAATGTTTGCTATTTGGCAGATTAACCGATATTACTCAAAATTTCTAAACCAATCGTTAATCTTTATTCGATTTTTAGCATCAATGCTGCTTTCGGTTTTAATTTCATCGGTTGTTTTAATTCCGACTGCTTTTCAGCTTCTGCAAGGAAAAGGCCAAGACACAATTGCAAGCATAGATTGGGGATTCATTCAAAAACCCTATCTGACAATTTTGAAATTAATTCCCGGATCATTTAACTTTAGCCAGATGAAAACGGGACTCGCAAACATTTTTGTGCCTTTTATCATTATTATCGGTTTAATTACTTACTTTTCGATCAAACAAGAAAAATTATCAACAAAAATTATCAGTGGACTAATTGTTGCTCTATATAGTTTGAGTTTTGTTTGGCAACCCTTAAATATTTTATTCCACATGATGCAGTATCCGGTTTGGTACCCATACCGCTATAGTTTTATTTTTAGCTTTTTTATTCTCCTTTTGGCAACGATCGGGCTTGAGAAGAGTAAACATGCAAATTTCACCAGTTTTGTCTTAAGCCTGCTTTTAATAGCCGCTATTAGCAGTGTCGCAGTTTTTTTCAATAAGCAGGTAAATTTTGTAAATTATCAACAGGTTCGTCTGTTTATTTTTCTTTCCGTTTCAGCCCTTCTAGTTTATCTTGTTCGTAGTTATATGAAACCTGATATTTGGGCGTATTTTCTTTTGCTGATCGGTTTGACAAGTTCGGCTTTGAATGCATATATTTCGACAAACAACTTTGGTTATTTGACAAATAGCGAATATCAAAGGACCGTGAAGGCACTACGACAATCAACGAGTAATTTATCAAAAAAAGGTTTTTATCGAGTTGGTCAGACATTTTCCAGAACCCGGGGAGATGCTTTTGCTACCGGATACAACGGGGGTATGCATTTTTCCTCAACCGTTGATAAAACCACACCAGAATTATTTGGTGCCTTTGGACAAGTGGCTAACGATTACTATACTTCCTACTCTTATGGAACGGTTTTGACAGACGCAATTTTTGATATGAAATATTTTATTTCACCTGTCTATGGTGGATCCGATGTAGCTGGTTCTCCTAAAGCAATGGCAGACTCCTATCGTCCGGACCTTACCAATTACAAGCTTTTGCAAAGCAGAAATCAAGTAATGACAATCAAAAACAAGAATGCCCTGCCGATAATTTTCCCAACTTCCAGCAAAGTGTTAAAAAGTAAAATCATTCCGGAAAATCCAATTCTTACTTCAAATTCGCTTTGGGAAGGATTGACCGGCACAAAGAGTTTGGTTAAAACTAACGTAGCTTTCAGTTACAGCACGGAAAATCTAAGAAATCTAATTAGTCTTAATGGCCAAACAGCTCAAAAAATTGATTCAAATGAAGATGGAGTAATCAACATTAGTTTCAAACCAAAAACAAATGGCTCTTATTATTTAACCCTTCCAGTCTCGTTTGCAAATAACGATACTTGGATTACCGTTAACGGAGAAACGATTCCACAATATTCAAACCGTCAAGATGTTGTCGCTTTAAACGTAGCTAATCACGATAAGAATCTTCAAATAACAATTGGAATTCATTTAAATTATTCAGAACTTTTCCTAAACGACTTGGAGCTGTATTCGATTAACGATTCAAAACTTGCCAAATCAGCCAATAAAATCCAAAAAACCGGAATCAAAAACTTAAAATTTAATCAGACTAGTTTTACAGGTTATGTAGATGTTAAAAAGAACCAAAAAATTCTGATGACGACAATTCCAGTTGCACCAGGTTGGAAAATTAAAATCGATGGAAAAAATACCCCTGTAAAAACAATCGACAATTATTTTATTGGTGCAAAAATAAAACAAGGTAAACACAAAGTTCAAATATATTATCAGGAGCCTTATTTAGGAATTGCTTCAGCAATAACATTGATAAGCCTGCTGTTAGTATTGTTAATTAAAATAAACAAAAGAAAAAAAGTTTTTAAGTATCTCAAAAATAAGAAAAAAACAATAAGAAATAAACCGCCTAAATATAGTGCTTGACAGTTAATTAACACGTGTTATGCTAGTTTTGCTGTAAATTTTGAAAGGATACAGGATATATATGGCAGAAGAAAAAACATATCCAATGACTGCTGAAGGTCTTGCTAAACTTCAAGCAGAACTTGACGATCTTATTACAAATAAGCGTCCAGCAATTACAAGTAGAATACAAGAAGCGCGTTCGTTTGGAGATCTATCTGAAAATTCGGAATATCAATCAGCTAAAGACGAACAGGCATTTGTTGAAGGAAGAGTAAAACAACTTCAACAAATGATCCAATTTTCTCAAGTTATTGATGCATCTAACGCTTCAAGAAACGTTGTAACACTCGGAAAAACAATTTCCTTTAAAGAAATTCCGGATGGAGACGAAGAAACCTACACAATCGTTGGCTCAGCCGAATCCGATCCTCTATCAGGAAAAATATCAAATGACTCGCCAATGGGGAAAGCACTTTTAGACCATAAAACCGGTGATAAAGTCGAGATTCCACTTCCTGGAAATAATTCGGTGACTGTTGAAATACTTCATGTAAGTAAAGCTAAATAAATAATTAAAAAACCAGGTAAATTAACCTGGTTTTTTAATTATCATATTGATTTAACTTATACGTTTTAATTAATGAAATAAGTTTATTCGCGTAATCCGGATCGGTTGCATAGCCATCTGTAACCAATGCTTTAGCAGCCTCTGTATAATCTCCGGCAGAGAGGACATCTTTAAATTGAGTTGAATTTGCATCGGTGCCTTCAGCAATAAATTTGGCGTGGGCCAGCATGCTGGCAAGCCAACTGCTGTAAACAGCAAACTTGTCTTTTTCAGTTACCCACTTTCCATTAACATATTCCTTGGTATCTAATTGAATACTTTTTTGGTTTCCCTGAGCTTTAATTCCGTAGTAATTATTATATTTCGAAGCTAAAGTACTTGTACCCCAATCGGATTCCAAAATTGTTTGAGCAATGTCGATTGAAGCCAAAACATTATATTTCTTTTGTAATTCTTTAGCATATTTAACACGTTTTTTAATAAAAAGCTGACGATAAACATCGGTATTCGGACCCTTGACTAAGCGAGAATATATTTGTGGTATTGATTGAGATCTTTGCAGATAATAAGTACCGGCCTGTAATCCACTGCCGCCCTTGTCTAACGCGTATTTAGAAAAATCAAGTTCAGTTCTCACCAAACCTGCTTTTTTTAAATCCTTAGCCATATCTTGAACTGATGACCCAGTTTTAATTACAACGACTCGATAACTCTTATCCTGTGAATCAATTGCAGAATATTCTTCCTGCAGTTCCTTTTCCTGCATCTTATTATAAAAATTTGTTCCAAAAATAATAAGCAGAAACAAAACGATTAATATAATAATGATTCTTCTGAGTTTTTTGCTTTTTTGATTTTTACTTCTTGTATTTTTTCTTCTCGTACGTGTTCTTTTTGATTTTTTTTGCATGGCAATTCAATTTTACTAGTTTTTTAAAGCAAATTAAAAGGAGATCCCAATCGTTGAGATCCCCTTTTAACTTAAAATTGGTCAATTAATAATTGTCTAATTTCGGCCAAACTCGGTTGGCGTGGATTTCCAGGTGTGCACTGGTCATCATAAACAAGATCAACTAATTGATCTAGCGACTGATAAAAACTTTTTTTGTCAACGCCGTTGCCACTCAAAGTGATATTGACATTAAGTGCATCGGTTAGTTCCTTAATCTTAGTAATAAGTTTTTCAACTAATTCAGCATCGCTCTTGCCAGCCAGGCCGAGATGACGAGCAATATCGGCATAATCCTTTTGTGCTGTATAAACTTCATAGCGAGGAAAAGGAGTACGTTTAACGTTTCCGGTAACCGCATTAAACCGAATTACATGCGGCATTGCAATACTAATTGCCAAACCATGGGGAAGGCCAAACTCGCCACCAGTTTTGTGGGCCAGTGAATGATTCATACCCAAGAAGGCGTTACCAAACGACATGCCGGCCAAAGTTGCTGCATAATGCATTTTTTCACGAGCTTCGGCACCACGATTAGTCGGATTCTTTGAATCGTAATTGTATGAATCGACAATGTTCTCAAAAATTAGTTTGATTGCCTGTAAAGCCCAAGGACGCGTGAATTCAGAGCTCATAACCGATACATAAGATTCAAGCGAATGCGATAATGCATCCAACCCAGACCAAGCCAGTGTCCGCTTTGGTACAGTCATGACCAATTCAGGATCAACGATTGCAACTTGTGGCGTTAATTCATAATCAGCCAAAGGATATTTAACATGAGTTTCATCGTCTGTGATAACTGAAAATGGCGTAACTTCCGAACCGGTTCCGGAAGTCGTTGGAATAGCAACCAGTTGAGTAAGATTCTGATGTTCAAACTTAACGATTCGTTTACGAATATCCATGAATTTCTGTTGCAGTCCCTTGAACAATTCTTTTATATCATCAACATTGTCCAAAAATCCAGCATGACCAGGTTCTTGCGAATATTCATATAGGAATCGCGATATTTTGGCAACATCCAAGGGAGATCCACCACCCAAAGCAATGACCGTATCAGGCTGAAATTCCTGCATTTGTTTAGCAGTTTCAACCGCTTGACTCAAATAAGGATCAGGCTGAACAGAACTATATATACTGGTCTTCACTTGATCATTACGCAATTCAAATTGTTCTAAAATACGATCAACGAAACCATACTTTACTAATGAATTATCGGTAATAATGAAAGCACGATCAACATTTGGTAATTCCTGAAGGAAAGTAATCGCGTTTTTCTCGTAATAAATTTCTTTTGGAAGGCGAACCCACTGTGGACGATTGCGACGACGAGCAACCGTTTTAATATTTAGCAAATCGTAAGTAGATAAGTTATGTGACAATGAATTCTTCCCCCATGATCCTGTACCGAGCGTCATACTTGGCCGCAAAGCATCCGTATAAATATCACCTACTCCACCAATTGAGTCAGGCTGATTGACAAGAATTCGTGAAACAGAAACCGCATCAGCATATTCTTTGACAAATGGATCATTTTGAGCCCCAATCTGAATAGCGGCATTATGACCAGCACCCTGATAATTCAAAAGCCTTTGAACAACTTTAATTGCCTCCTTACGATCAGCAACTTTATAAACAGAAAGCAGAGGACTGAGTTTTTCAGAGGAAAGCTTTTCGCCAATATCATTTTTGTCGAGTTCAAACAGGAGTACATCCTTACCTTCGGGTAGATTAATTTTGGCATGCTCAGCAATCCACCGACCACTCATCCCGGCAACCGGACCATTAACACCGTGTTTTTCATTAAAAACAAAATCAGCAATTTTTTTGTAATCGTTTTTTGGGACGAGATAAGCGCCCTTTTCCTGCATTAATTTCATAAATTCGTCATAAACTGAAGCTTCGACAACTGCAGAATTCTCCGTGGCACAAATCATTCCATTATCAAAACGCTTTGATAATAACAAATCTTCAACTGCTCGGCGGACACGAGCTGTATGATCGACAAAGACAGCGCCATTTCCCGCTCCAACACCCATTGAAGGGTTTCCTGATGTCAATGCGGCATGGACCATCGAAGGGCCGCCAGTAGCCAAAATTGAAGCGATTTCAGGATTTCGCATTAAAGCTGTGGTATTTTCCAATGAAGGCGTTTCAATCCACTGAATAAAATTTTCCGGTGCGCCCGCTTTTCTAGCGGCTTGATAAACAATTTTTGCAGCAGCAACAGATGATTTCTGCGCTTGTGGGTGAAAAGCAAAAATAATCGTATTACGTGTCTTAGCAGTTAACAATGATTTAAAAATCGTTGTAGACGTTGGGTTTGTTGTCGGAACAATCCCAGCTAAAATTCCAAGCGGTGCGGCTAACTGAACTTTCCCAGTAACTGGGTCCTCGTTGATCACACCGACCGTTTTATCACTTTTAATTGTATTGTAAACAGACTCCGACGCAAAACGATTTTTTGTATCTTTGTCTTCGACAACCCCCCGACCAGTTTCATTTCGAGCAAAATGTGCTAACTCCAATGAATGCTCAGAACCAGCTAAAGCCATTGCTGCTACAATCTTATCTACTTGCGTCTGACTGTATAGCGAGAATTCCAATAAAGCTTGTCTTGATTTATCAACCAATTCTCCGATGTATTTTTTCGCTGTATCCTTTTCATTTTCAAGTTCTTCGGAAGCCAGCGGCTTTTTAGTAATCTTCTTCGTTTCGACTGCCATAAGTTCTCCTTTGTAACAAGTCACATTTTAATTGTGAACTTATTAACAATATTAATCTAAAACTTCACAATTTGAATGTCAAGCAATTATTGTAAAAAAAATCACTATCTTTATTTATTTTTCAAAGGAAAAGAAAAACCGCCTGTTTGGCGGTAGAATAATTACTTCATTAAATTTTGTACATCGCGGGCGATTTCCAATTCTTCGTTGGTCGGTATTACAAACGCGGCCATTTTAGAATCATCGGTTGTAATCTTAGTTTCAACTCCGTGCTTATTATTCGCATTCTCATCAAGTTGAATGCCCAAGAACGATAAACGATCAATAATCATTTTTCTGATCGGGACAGAATTCTCTCCAATTCCAGCCGTGAAAACAAGCGCATCGACTCCTTTTAATTCAAAATAATACTGGCCAATATAATCAACGACACGGCCAACGAACATATCTATGGCCAACTTGGCATGGTCATTAGTATCGTAAACATCCAGCAAGTCGCGCATATCGCTGGAAATTGTTGATATGCCTAATAATCCAGATTTTTGATTGAGAACGTCAAGCATATCTTGATCGGAAAGATCTTCTTTTTCTTTAACGTAATTAATCAGTGAGACATCAACATCCCCGGAACGAGTCGCCATAATCAATCCAGCCAAGGGCGAAAAACCCATAGAAGTATCAAACGAGCGTCCATTTTTAATAGCAGTTACAGACGCGCCGGCTCCCAAATGCAAAGTAATCAATTTAAGTTCTTTTAAGGGTTTGCCAATTATTTTAGCAGCCTGTTCAGAGACATATTTGTGAGAAGTCCCGTGGGCTCCGTATCTACGAACACCATATTTCGTATAGTACTCATAAGGAATTGCATACAAATAATTCTCTTTTGGCATTGTTTGATGAAAAGCTGTATCAAATACCGCAACTTCGGTTGCATCAGGAATGATTTTAGAAAAAGCCCTAATGCCCATGGCATTAGCGGGATTATGGAGTGGAGCGTAAGCAGCCAGGCGCTCAATTTTATTTAGCACTTCATCATTAATCAATACAGATTTATTGAACCATTCGCCTCCCGCAACAACACGGTGACCAATTCCTTTAATTTCATTGAAGTCGTTAACAATCCCAAACTCTTTAAATTGGGCAAGCATTAAATTAATAGCATCTTCATGACTTTTAAAGGCCTGACGACTTTTATGTTTTTCACCATTAAACTTGATTGTGACATTATCGTCTTGATCCAGACTGCCTCCAATTCTTTCAATTAGCCCCTCGGCGATAACGCTCTCCTCGGGCATGTTGAGCAGTTTAAACTTTAATGAAGACGAGCCGGCGTTTACCGATAAAATTTTTGTCATATTACCTCACGAATTTTCTTTTTTCCAGGTTTCAAGTTGAGAAACAAATTTGGAAAAATCTTCTTTATTTGAAAGCTCAGGAATTTGAGCAAGCAGGACCTGAGCCGTTACTTTTTCATTATCCACTTTTCGACGCAAAATTAGAAGACTAGAACTCATTTCTGAATGTTTAAAAAGGCTCGCCGGCAATCTAATAATTGCTAGCAATGCCATGTTCTTATTGTTCTTCAGTATTTCAGAAAAAGAAGCAGATTGAAGATCAGAATTATTAACCAATAAAATTGTCGATTCGCCCGCTTTTAAATTGCTTTCTTTAAATAGATGATTTATTTCGGAAACAAAATCGATTCCTAAAATTCTGCTAACAACAATTTTTCGACTATTCCTAGAATGAAAGTTAAAGCCATAAATATTTGCGAGTTTTTTTAGACTGGCATCAACAATGGGATCCGCAGCTTTGCCATAGACTGATTGATCAAAATGGCTCGCAAACTGAAAAATAAGATCAGGGAAAACAATTTCGGGATCAAAGATTCCTTTCTCCTCCAATCCAAGTTTTTGTGTTACTAATGCCATTAAGTCGCCAATCACCGGTGGAGTTATTCGATTAAAAACTTGTAATCGGTTCTCAAAACGCTGTGCAAAAAAAAGATTGAATCCATTAACTAGCTCAGATCGAGTAAAATCTTTCAGGTTAATTTTCTCAGCTGCCTGAGCAATCGAATTTGGATCGTCAAAATCGTTTGAAATGTTTTTATTAAGAATTTTTACTGTTTTAACTAAATTTTCAACCTTCATACTTTCATCTTAGGGATTTTCATCTTCTTCAACAAGCGAATTGATTTTCTTTTCATAATAATGGTTAATGTTTTGCAAAGAAGCAATTTGATTAGCGTGAATCATAGATAAGCTCAAGGACGTTCCAGTAAAAAGACAAATTAATATAATCGTTGTTAAAAATATATAACTATTTTTCCTCGTGCTTGTATTTTTCCAGTAAAAGATTGCTTTCATAGTGTTCTCCAGTATCAAAATGTAAGGACAAACAAATTCTTTCATGAACCAAACTAAGTTTAAAGTTTTCTATCTGTGAAATTATCGGCATTGTGCCTCCGTCGCTGGTTGTTAATTGAAAGACATGATTTTTTAATCTGAAATTAACCCGTTGATTATTTTTTTCGCTTGTAAGCAAATAAATTTTTCCTTCCTTCGTTTGCGACCAGTGATATGATCGGCTTGGGTCTTCCAGCTGAAGCAACATTCGCTGAAAATTAATTATATTTGTCGTTTGTTTTTCATTTTTTATATATTGAATTGCAAATTGAATTATTAAAATGATTAGGGCGAAAATCCCTAAAGAAATAATCGTCTCAAGAATTGTAAAAGATTTTTGTCTATTTTTTTTCAAAATAGTATTTTTTCTCTAATTTTGCTCGTTGATCTTGGATTGTATTTTTTAAACTCGTTATCTGTTGAACTTGTTTATTTTGTAAATCGCATAAAAAGCAAATTGCCAGCATTGATATCGATAAAGCGATCAAAGCTTCCGTTAGAACAAATGATGATTGTCTATTCATATTTCTCCACCCGGTAATTACCAAACCCTAAAGAATAAATCAGTGTGAATCTCTTTTTTCCTTGAAGATCAACAAATTTAATTTTTGTAGGGGCAACATAACCGTTGGCCTTGATTATGATCTCCTCATTTGGACCAATGAATTCTTTGGGAATATTTAAAAGATGTTGGTTGCCTTTTTGATCGACAAATTCAATTTTTCTTTTGAAAAAAAAGAATTTTAAATCATGATTGTCTTTTTGAGCACTTAATTGTGCCTGATTAAAAAAAGATTGATAATTATTTAAAAAATTCTTTTCGATTTGTGCTTTCGATTTATGTGGGAATCGAACCGCCAAGAAACATATAGAACAAACAAGTAATAATACAATCACAGATTCTAATAATGTAAACGACTTATTTCGACACATTACTGCCATTAATTTTGATTCCAAATTCTTGTGCTTTTTTAATCTGTTTCTCAGTTAGATATTTCTTTGACAAAAGATCAGAATATGACACATTTTCATCGTCATTATCATTTTCATATAAATCCACCTGTGTCTGAACTACCGAAACCATTGCTTCAGCTTGTGTATTTTCAGCTTTTTTACGCTGACTATTCAAATTCGGCAAAATTAAAAGCATTAAAAGGCTAATGATAAATAAAACAATTGCCATTTCGATTAACGTAAAAGACTGTTTCCTTCTTTTTAACTGTTTCAAACGATTTTTTATTTTTTTCATTGATTAAGCCCTCCCAGGGTCTGATACATCGGCATCAGCATTGATAAATAAAGTAAAACTATTCCCATACCAACGATTACGAAACTCAAAGGCTGAATTAAACCAATTAAGTGGTCGACGCTGGTTAAAAATTTTTCGTAACTTATTTTTGAATAAATTTGAAGATTTCGATTCAAGAGTTCCTTGTCAGCTCCTTGTTGAAAATAAATATTAATTGTAGGATCAAGGAAACTTAATTCATGGAAATAATCAGAAAAACTTTGACCGCTCTCAAGCATTTCGACTAGTTTTGCGGCAAAATCGGATTCAATTGAACGACCGTGATTTTTAGTGATATCTTTTGCAATTTGTGAAATCTGCAGGCCAGAGGCAGTTAGCATCGATAGTTGCAAAGAAAATTGATAATTTATTAAATGATTTAAAGTTTTTCCAAATAACGGGATTTTTGTATAGAAAGCCAATTGTCTCAACTTGCTTATCTTTTTAAAGGACTTCCAGCGATAAAAAAAGAAGAGCAGAATCAACAACATAATTCCAAATACCTTAGGCCAAAAGTATTCGTCAACCGGATCAATCGGTTGTTGATCGGACCAGCTTGATAAAATTGGTAGTAAAAAAATCTTGACGGCAATCGCGATTCCGATTAATAAAATAACAAGGACGATCGGATATCTGAGAATTTGTTTAATTTTATTTTCTTGTTTTAAACACTTCTCCGAAAAATCCGCGAGTTGAAGCAAAATTTTCTCCAGGTTTCCATAGCGATTAGCCATACCAATCTGAAAGTTTAAGGAACTATTCAGATAAGGTTTTATTGCTAAAGCAAAATTCTTTCCTTTAGCCAGATCAAGATTGAGATCTTTAATCCAAACGTTATCATGTGAAATTTGTTGAATAAATTTTGTTGCTTGATTAATCGAATAACCTGACTGAATTAATTGTCCAAGAAGGCTTAAAAACTTAACCTGCTGCCTACGCGGCAATTTTTTTGTATTCTTCGTATACTTTCGAAGATATTCTTTTGCTTTTAAAAGCCCCATCCAATGTTTCCTTCCAGGAAGATCCAAAATTCTTTGCTGATTGGTCAAAAATCTGCTGCTCCTCTTTCCAATCAGCAACTGCTGCAAGCGAACCATCAGCTTGTTGTAAAAGGCGCTGATAGATAGCTAATTTTAAAACATCTTTTAATAAAGATTTGTCGACGCCAAGCTCCAATAAACGATTGCTGACAGTATTTGCAGAATTGGCATGAATCGTTGAAAAAACCAAATGGCCACTCAAAGCAGCTTGAATCGTCGCTTGGGCAGTCTGCGCATCACGAATTTCACCGATTAATAAAATGTCGGGATGGTGGCGTAGAGCAACCTTGATCAGATCAAGATAAGACATTGAAGCATGCTGATTTATCTGCAGTTGAATAAACTTTGCATTTTTTATTTCAACAGGATCTTCAATCGTGAGAACGAGTTTTTCGCCTGTATATTCACGTAATAGTTCATGAATCGTACTTGTCTTTCCAGAACCGGTCGGTCCAGCAACGACAACTAATCCCTGTGAAGGAATTATCTGTTTTAAATGAAAAAACTGTTCCTTTTTAAGCCAAATAAGATTGTGGATTTCGCGATCATAAAGAATTCTGATTACCATTGTTTCCTGGTTTTTAAAATCGCCAACGGTAGAAATCCTTAGAGACAAATTTTGTTTGTCAAGAGACCAATCCATTGAACCCATTTGGGGACGTCGATTTTCCGTAATATTCATTTGTGCTCGAAATTTAAGGAAACTGAATAATTTTTCTGCGACTAATTGGCTGACTATTCGAAAGCTCCTGGGTCGGCGGCCATTATGGAATTTAATCTGATAATATTCATTCTCTGGTAAAAGATAAATATCGGTTGAATTCGAGCTAACGGCTTCTTTTAAAATTGACTTAAAATAACTTTGCATTTTTGGCTCCTATTAATTAATACGTATTTTTTTGCCAAAAATAAAAAAGCCAAAAATGGCTTTTTTTATAAATTACTTCGTTTTAATAATTTTTCCATATTTTAAATAATTAAGAGCATCCTGGAAATTACGGATCGGAACAAGTTTCATTTTCGGTGCATACTCTTTTTGTGCTTTAACCGCCGCCTGCCAATTAGTCTCACCATCATCTAATTTAAGATTTTCTTTAGTCGGTTTTACATAAGGAGCGAAGAAAACCGTTGAGCCGGCTTCTTTTGCAGCAATTATTTTTTTATCAATACCGCCAATTTCACCAACTTTTCCTTGATCATCGATTGTTCCCGTTCCAGAAATATTACGCCCTTTTTTGATATCATCGCCGGATAACTGAGAATATAGTTGAAGAGTAAACATGAGCCCACCTGAAGGTCCGGAAATCTGGCCAACATTGACCTTAACCTTTGGATCAGTAGTAACTTCAACATCATCAACTAGGCCAATTCCAATCCCGCTTCTCCCCTTCGGGTATTCTTTATCTTTCGTATTAGCTAAATGGATTGTCTTACCAGAAATTTTAATTGTTTTATTATTTCGTAGAATGGTCAAAGTAACCTTTTCGCCAACCGGCATATCAGCTAAATACTTTTGATATCCAGCAGCATTATTAAAGTGGTTTCCGTTAACTTTCGTGATTGTATCGCCAACTTTAATTTTCTTGGCAAAATGCGATTTTTTCGTAATACTGGCAACATAGATCCCTTGGTATTTGGATTTCACTTTATCAGCCATTCCAGCAGCTTTAAAAGCAACTTCTTCAGCTGACAAAATCGCCTCTTTCATTTGATATTTACTTATTGCCTCATAAACGCTATTCGAAACATTTCCCTGAACTTCTGTTTTAGGTTCAATCGAATACGCACCGTTAAATTTGCTGATCAACCAATCCAGATGATTTGCCTGGGATAAATATACTGAAACAAGTCGAAGAGATCCTTTTGTTTGATCTCGTTTTCCGGCAACAGTCATAAATTGTTTTATATTATCTGCTTCACCAGGGGTCTCCACATAAGCATTCATCGGCAAAAGTAAGTAAAAAGATACGCCAATGACCATTACCATAAAAGCGGTAAAACTAGAAATAATTGTGACAAGTGTTTTCTTTTTCATTTAAGTTTTAACTTTATCAGTTTTAGAACGTTTTCGGGCACAAAATGACTAATATCAGCCCCGAATTTTGCGACTTCTTTTAAGTTAGATGAAGAAATATCTTGATAAACAGCCTTCGATGGTAACAAAACTGTATCAACATTTCCAAGACGATGATTAATTTCCGCAATATCGCGTTCATACTCGTAATCTCTAACATTTCTGATTCCACGAACAATTACATCTGCTCCGATTGACGTAACGAACTTAAAGGTCAGGCCAGGCATTGGCAATACGGAAACATTCTTCAAATCTTTAGTGTTGTTGGAAATTAAAGTTATTTTTTCTTCAGTCGTAAACATTGCTGTTTTGCTCGTATTAATGCCAACAGCCACAATCACTTCATCGAAAAGAAGCGCTGAACGGCCAATGACATCCAAATGACCAAAGGTTAAGGGATCAAAAGATCCCGGAAAAACAGCTTTTACCATGTTTAATCCCTTTCCATTACCGTTAAATGGGTAATTCCATAATCTTTCTTCGACAAAACAGTATATCCGCTAGGCAGATTACTATTTAGAGAATTAAAACCAGATCGGTCCGTCTCAGCAACAATTAAGGCGTGCTCTGCTAATAAATTATATTCCGTTAAATTAGAAATATCTTTAGCTATATGTTGTTTTGCATAAGGCGGATCAAAAATTATTAAATTAAATTGGATTTTGTCATCAAAAAATTGTTTAATTGCCTGGCTGGCCGGTGCCTTGATTATTTCAAAATTTTCCGGATTTTTTGTTGCAATGACGTTATTTTTGATTACCTCAATTGCAGGCCTGGCGTGATCAACTAAATAAGCCCTCCGATAGCCTCTGGAAACAGCTTCAATTCCCAAAGAACCGGAACCTGCATATAAATCCAAAACAATCCCAGACTTGTTATAGGGAGCGATAATAGAAAAAAGCGCCTCTTTAACTTTTTCAGTGGTTGGCCTAGTCAATTTCGAAGGAACCATTTTTAAACGCAGACCATGATTTTTTCCAGCGATAACTCTCATTTTTGTACCCTCATTCTTGGCTTTTGTCGACGTTTTCTTCCGTTTATCTGTTCGCTATAAGTCCGTGAAACCACACAGGCAATTCCGACCGATATTGAACTAATCAAAAATGATGATCCACCATATGAGATAAAAGGAAAAGTCACACCTGTCAATGGAAGAACGCCAATGATTCCGCCTAAATTTACCAAAGCTTGGATGAAGAAATAACTGGCAATGCCATAAAGAACTAAACGTCCAAAATTATTCCTGATATGAAATGCAATATAAAACATTCTTCCAATCATAAGCAATAAGATCCCAAGAACAATAAATAACGTGACTGATCCAAGTTCTTCAACAAAAACGGCCATAATAAAATCCGTATTGGCTTCCGGAAGATAGCCCATTTTTTCAATAGAATTTCCTAAACCAACTCCAAATAATCCTCCGTGAGCAATTGCATAAAAAGAATTAACCAACTGCAAGGATTGATTCTTTGCATACGGCCAAGGATCTAAAAATATCAATAAACGACGGGCTTGATAATGACTGGACAAAAAGCTTTCCGGAATTTGCTTGATAATCGCTGGTAAAAAAATATAAATAATCAAAATTAAGGCAATTGAGAAAAAAAGATACTTGGGATTTAATCCGGAAGAAAAAATAATCACAGCAATCAAAAAAAGTGCAATTAAAGCATTCCCTAGGTCAGGCATTAAAATAACAATCATCAAATTCAATAAAACAAAGATAACTTGAAAACGTGTATAACCAAAAATCGTTTGTACTTTTTCAACTGTTTTTTGATTAACAGAACTGCCAGAACGAAGCTTCTTAGATTTTCTTTGATACTTGTCCAAACGATGAGATGACAAAGAAGCTAAGTAGAGAATAATAACAATCTTAAAAATTTCAGCCGGCTGAATATTAAACATTGGCAGGTTAATCCATCCATGCGCACCAGTTCCAGCGGTAGCAGGAGCAATAAAGCGAGCAAACAATAATAAGCCAAAAGTGATCAACATCGCCAGAGAAGTCCATTTGGGTGAAGCAAGCCAGTTAATTTTGACAAAAAAATAAAAAATAAGAACTGTCGCAACACCAATCACGGCAAAGATTGACTGACGAATCAAGAAACTAAAGGCTCCCTCCGAGTAGTCAGCTGAAGATGAAAAAACCATCAACACGCCAATCAGACTTAAAAATAAAAAAGGTCCAATAATGAACCAATCCAATTGTTTGAGTATTTTGCTCACCTGTTTATTCTATCAATACAAATTATCCTTGAAAACTGTGGCAAGATAAAAATATGAATGATTCACTAATTAGAGTTTATACGGATGGTGGGAATCGTAATACCGGAAACAAGCTTGGCCAACATGTACACGAACATGATTTATCAGCATGGGCGTATATTATCGAGAACGAAAAAACACAGTTGGTTTCCTCGGGGTTTAAGTTTGGAGCAACAAATAATGCAATGGAATTAATGGCAGTCGGTTCAGCTTTTAGAAAAATCACCAATACAAAAGAATTAAAAGGCCAAAAAATTGAATTAATCAGCGATTCACACTACGTTTTGGATCCTATGGAAAAGGGATGGTTGGATAAATGGATGAAGACAAAAAAAGAGCGGCCAAATCTTGCAATGTGGCAGACCCTTTATCCGATGTATTTAGAATTAAAACCTTACTTAATTTTTCATTGGGTGAAAGGACATAAAAACACAATCGGAAATCTTCATGTCGATGAACTTTTGAATCAGGAAATGGATAAACACAAATAAATTATAATTGCTTTAATATGCCAGTGGAAATTTGCTTTTGAATCTTTTTTCTTTGGACCTTGTTCATCGCATTTTTTATCAGTTTTTTACTGATAAAAAACTTTACCGGCCGTTCGATCGGTGACAAACTATTTTTGGAAATATCCTCTAAATCAGATTTTAGTTTTTTTAGATTGGTAATTGATGTTTGAACAACCAAAGCTGGAACTTCGCCATATATTTCGTCTGGAATACCGAGAGCAACTAAATCATCGAGTTCACTTAATTTTCGAAAGGGCTCTTCAATCATTGTCGGACTGAGTTTATCGCCGGAACGATTTATAATCTCTTTTTTTCTACCGACAATAAACAAATAACCATCTCTGTCCAAATAACCCAAATCACCGGTATAAAACCAGCCATCAACAAAATCAGCTTTGTTTTCGGACCACAAGTAATTTTTAATAACACTTGGACCGGACAAAGAAATTTCGCCAATTTCGCCAATCTTTTTCTCTTGATGGGAATTAGAATCGCGAATTGTTAATTTCTCAACCGTTGGAAGCCCGACAGAGCCAAGTTTTTGCCTATTTTTCTGCTGAGGATTAACGGAAATTTGCCCAGCAGCCTCAGTCATTCCATAAGATTCAACCAACAAAATTCCAAAATTCTTTTGAAATGAATCAGCCGCTTTCTTAGAAAGAGGTGCACTTGCTGAACGCAAAAAACGAAAACTTTTCTGTTTTTCTGGTAAACTCAAATAATTTTTAGCATTATTTTTTGTCTTGTTTAGAATACCTATAATTGCCGGCGCCGCCGAAGCCCAGGTAATATGATACTTTTCTATCTGCGGCCAAAATTTCGATGCTGAAAATTTTTCTGGAATTACTAACTTACCACCAGCTAAAATTTGAGAAATCAAAGCAATAATTTGACCATTAACATGAAACAAAGGCAAAACCTGATATCCAATATCAGATAATGATAATTCTTGGGACTGAATTACATTTTTAGCGGCAGCAAAAACCTGTTCGTGATTAATTCCAACTGCTTTAGGCTTTCCGGTTGTGCCGGAAGTGTACAGCAAACTCGCATATTGCTCTTCAGGCTTGTTTTTATCAGGGAAAACAAAGTGATGCTCAATTGTCTGCTGATGCACAACTCGATGAATAATATCACCATTTGACAGCTCTAAAGCTTCACCAAAATCTATTCCCGACAATTTAGAAAACTTGTCAAATTGGTCTTCATAATTACGATTTAAAATTATAGCCGACAACTGATTTTGTTTGGCAAGTCCTGCTAATTCCTCAATTTTTAAATTAGGATTAACGGCATACATTGTTAATCCACTTAATATTTCTGTTAAAAAACGGGCAACAAAATCAACCGAATTTCCAGAAGCCGTTAGAATGATACCCGGTTGTCTGAGCTGCAGCTTTTGCAGTTGCTCTTGAAATTGGTTGATTTTTTGCAAAATTTCGGCTTTGGTATATGAATAATCATTTATCGTATCAACCAAAATACTTGAGTTCACATCGGTTGAGAGAACTTTTTCTAATTCTCGAGTTAGTTTTGTCAAAATTGATTCACTCGATAAAAACAAATAGTCGATGTCATGTTTAACTTTATTTACGGAAAATATCTAATAATTTTACAAACCAGGATTTTGTTTCTTCGACAGCCTGTTGTGTTGTTTTAGCAGTCTGTTTTGAAACATCATCCATATTCTCTTTGCTTTTATCAGCAACTTGTTTTGCCGTATCCTGCGTTTTCTTAACAACTGGCTTTACAGCTGCAACAGTTTTTTTAGCAGATTTCCGAACTATTTTTTTACCTTTGGCAGGTGTTTCTTTAGTACCTTTAGCTACTGACTTGCCCTTGTCAGCTGCTTTGGCAGTTGTTTTTTTAGCTGCGGCTTTAACTCCAGAGACTGTTTTACCGGTTGTTTTTTTAGCAGAATTTTTTGCAGTCTTGGCAGTTTTTTTTGCCGTAGAAGTAGCCTTTTTAACGCTTGATTTAGCCGAAGGAACGGCCTTTTTCACAGTTTTTTTAGCTGCACTGACACTTTTTTCAGCTTTTTCAGCATTTTTTTTAGCACTGGCTGAAGTTTTTTTAACAGTCTTTTTAGTAGTATCGGCTGCTTTTTCAGCGGCCTTTTTAGCAGCAGCAGTCGTCTTTTTTGTAGTTCGACTAGCAGTTGCTGATTTCTTTTCTGGCATTTTCTCTCCTTACTTAACGAGACAAATTTTAACAAAATTTTAAAGATGTGACAAATTACTAAAGTTTAGACTCCAAGTCAACGTCAGGGTACTTGTCGACAAACCAATTAAGAGCAAAACGATTTTCAAATAATATAACCGGATTACCTTGTTGATCCTTCATTAGGATTGAACGAGACGTATTCATTTTCTCATCCAATTCATCCGCTTTAATCCAACGAGCAATCTTTTTACCAAGTGGCTCGAAAATAACCTGAGAATTATATTCATTAGCCATTCTGAATTGGAATACTTCAAATTGAAGCTGGCCAACTGCTCCAAGAATATATTCCTGCCCATGCCACGACTCAAATAATTGCACAGTCCCTTCTTGAACAAGCTGCTTGATACCCTTATGATATGATTTTTGTTTCATAACATCTTTAGCGATTACCCGGTTGAATAATTCCGGTGTGAATGTCGGTAATGGCTCAAATTCAACTTTTTGTTTGCCAGTATAGATTGAATCACCAATTTGAAAATTTCCTGTATCATAAAGGCCGATAATGTCCCCAGGAACAGCGGTTTCAATATTTTCACGCTCATCAGCCAAGAACTGGGTAACGTTACTGAGCTTCAATTTTTTGCCATTTCTAGCAAGGTTAACTTCCATCCCCTTTTGAAATTCTCCAGAGACAATCCTGACAAAGGCAATCCGATCACGATGATTAGGATTCATATTTGCCTGAATTTTGAAAACGAATCCCGTAAATTGATCATTATCCGGTTGAATCTCTTTGTGATCAATTGTAGCTTTTTCCGAAGGCGAAGGGGCATATTTTAAATACTCGGTTAAAAACTGTTCAACGCCAAAATTACTCAAAGCCGATCCAAAGAAAACCGGTGTCTGGGCACCCTGAAGAACTTTATTCTCGTCCAAAACATTACCAGCATCTTTTAAAAGTTCAATCTCCTCCATTGATTCGTCATAAACAGATTGATCAAGATTTTTCACATTGTTATATTTAATAAATTTATTTCGTTGTAAATCATAAATGCCCTGCAAAACCTGGCCCGAACCAATCGGCCAATTCATCGCATAAGCTTGGATACCGAGCGTTTTTTCCAATTCATCGACCAGATCAAGTGCCTGGCGACCATCACGATCCAATTTATTAAAAAAGGTAAAAATCGGAATATGCCGTTTGGAAACTATTTCAAATAGTTTTCTTGTTTGAGGCTCGATTCCTTTTGCAGAATCAATTACCATTACCGCAGAATCAACAGCCATTAAAGTCCGATAAGTATCTTCAGAAAAATCCTCATGCCCCGGGGTATCAAGGATATTAATCCTCCTGCCAGCATAATTAAACTGCAAAACAGAGGAAGTGACGGAAATACCTCTCTGCTGCTCAATTGCCATCCAATCCGAGGAAGCCATTTTGTTAGACCCTCGGCCTTTAACTGTCCCGGCTCGTCTAATCACGCCACCGTGTAATAAAAGCTGCTCGGTTAAAGTCGTTTTTCCAGCATCAGGGTGCGAAATGATCGCAAAAGTGACACGTTTTTTATATTCTTCTTTAAAATTTGTCATAAAAAAATTCCGCTATTAAGTATAGCGGAATTAAAGATTTAATGATAAAGAAATCAATTTCTTTGATTTCCGAAAATTCTAAGCAAATACAAGAACAAGTTAACAAAGTCAAGATACAAACTAAGCGCACCCGAGATGGCTAAGCCATTGATTGTCTCATTGCCTTGTCCCTGAAGCTCGAAATACATTTGCTTTAAGCGGTTATTATCATAAGCAGCATAAACACTAAAGATAACAACTCCCAAAACAGACATGACAAAACTAAATCCGGGAACAAATATGCTAATCACAAGACCAACCATTAACGCAATCATTGCTCCGAAGAGAATCGGGGCAAGCCTCGCAAGGTTCTTCTTAGTAAAGAATCCATATAGAGCCATTGCACCAAAATCAACCGAAGCCATCAGAAAAGCAGAAACAATTGACTGTAAATTATACATTGCAAAAATTGCGCCAAAGAAAATACCTTCAACAATTGCAAAAGCAAGCAAGCCCCCAAAAGCCAACGCTGGATTTTTCAAAGCATTGCGACCAATTAAAAAGACCACAGCCAGTTGGGCGATTGCCAAAACAATCCAAGTCAATGCGCCGTTACTCGAATAAAAACGAGCAAACTCGGCATAGAATGGATAAGCCAAAGCATAAGCCAATCCAAAAGTAATTAATAACGCAACTCCCATGTAGGCGTATGTCCGTTGGAAGAATGCTGCTAATCCTGATTCTTTAGTTGAATCAGTGACATCTTTTATGATGCGATTATCAGAATAATTTTGCATTCTAACCTCCTTTCTGAATATTATAGCAGGATATCATAAAAAGGGTCTGACTATTATTGACCTTTTAATTTCTATTTTATTTCAATCCTCTTTTAAGAGCATCTTCGTACTTTTCAATATCGCCTGCTCCCATAAAAATCAGTACCGAACCATGTTCAACGCTCAACTTTTCATAAGCATTGGACTCCGTAATAATCGTCCCAGCATTTGGCAATTTATTTAAAATATCTTCGCTTTTGGCATTACCGGCTTTTTCTCTTAAAGATCCAAAAATCGGCGTGATATAAACTTTATCTGCTGATTTCAAAACATCAACATACTCATCCTTAAAAGCTTTGACCCGTGTATAAGTATGTGGCTGGAAAACAGCAACTAAACGTTTGTTGGGAAATTTTTGTCTGGCAGCATCAATCGTCGCTTTAATTTCAGTTGGGTGATGAGCGTAATCGTCAATAATTGTTAAATCCCCTGCTTGACTGATATTAAAACGGCGTTTAGCACCTTGATAAGTCAAAAGTCCCTTTTGGATCTGATCAACCGACAAGCCAAGATAGTCAGCCACAGCAATAGCGGCGGTAGTATCTAAAATTCCATGGTTTCCTTCAATAGTGGCAAAAAAATCCCCTAGTTTTTGGCCATCTTTTACAAGCGAAAAATAACTTCCTTCAGTTCTTTTATCGATATTGTTTGCATAAAAATAATCGGATTTTTCAAAGCCATAAGAAAGGACCTTAGCAGTTCTTGGACTTAATTTTTTGATCTCCGGATCTTCGCCATAAGCAAAAATAATTTTTTTAACATGGTCAGCAAATTCAGAGAAAGCACTTTTAACATCATCGAGGCTTTTATAATAATCAGGATGATCCCAATCAATGTTCGTGATTATGGCAATGTCAGGAGTAAATGGCTGAAAATGGCGATCATATTCATCGGCTTCGACAACAAAGTATTTCGAAGCGAAAACGCCTTTTCCAACCCCGTCCCCAATTAGGTAACTCGTTGATTCGCAATTCGACAAAATATGCGCAAGCAAACTGGTTGTGCTGGTTTTTCCATGTGCTCCGGAAATAGCAATCGAAAAGTGTCTACGAATAACTTCTTCGACCGCCTGAGGATAAGTTAAAACTTTAGCACCGACTTTCTTCGCCGCTAAAACTTGAGGATGGTCATCCGAAAAAGCATTGCCCTTAACAACGACATAACTACTCTGAATTAAATTCGGATCAAAATTAGTGATCTGAATGCCGGCTTTAATTAGTGGAAACTGTGTAAACGTTTCTTTATCAATATCAGACCCGAGAACTTTGTTCCCTTGGTCATGCAGAATCAAAGCCAAACTGGCCATTCCAGTGCCTTTAATTCCAATGAAATAATAATTTGCCATATTTAATTATTAAACTCCAATTCATTCCCTTTTATAAAATCAAAAGCTTCGCCAACTTCACCAAAGCTATCGGGTAAAATAATCATTCCTGGACGATCCGGTGCGTTTTTCAAGCCAAGTTCCTTTGGAGCAGCCATCATCCCATATGAGTCGACTCCACGAAGCTTACCCGGCCAAATAATCTTTCCGGAAGGCATGATTGCCCCGGGTAAACAAACGACCGTTTTAATTCCCCGACGAAGATTCGGACTTCCTGAAACAATCTGGACACTCTTGTTGGGAGAAATTTTAACCTGGACAACATGCATATGATCCGAATCGGGGTGCTCAACAAATGAGTCAACATAACCAATCACGAATTTTGCCGCTGGATCATAAACCAATTCCGGTTTGAATTCAGTGCAAAGAAGAAGTTCATTCAATTCTTTAATTTTTTTTGTTGTTAATTTAACTGGCCCTTTACCCAAAGGGGCTATGCCAGTAAAGTGATAAGCAAGCGTTTGACCATTTTTATAAATACGAGTAATTCGTTTTTTTGTTTCAAAAGATGAATCCGGCTCCTCGGGAGCTAAAAAAGTTATTAATGTGTCTGAATTATAATCGGCAACAAGCATATTTCTATCTTAAAACAAAAAACCATATAATTATTTGCATGAATAAAAAACACAAGAACTTAATCGCTGCAACAGCCGGTTTTTTGATTGGCAGTGGGATTTCAATTTTTATTGCCAAAAAAATCAAAGAAAACAACGCAGATCAGATTCTCGAAACTGTCAAAAAAACTCTTTCTGAACAGGGAACTGTGTCAAACGCCTGGATAAATGGTGAAAGAATCAGTGGGGAGCACTATGGAACAAAAACCGTTTACAACGGAGGCGCAAATATAACCAGCGATCAGGGAGAAACAAAAAGCATCGACTTTATTGCCGATGCTGATACTGGCGAACTTTTTAAAGTTGAAGTTGTTGATTAAAATGAAAAATTAATTCTAATCCAATATTCAGGTTGATTCATTTCCGCAAATTTCTTTTCGTATTCCGTTTCGATATTTGCGGGATTTTTTTTTAGTTCATGGTGAAGATCATAGCTGATTTGGTTATCGGACCAGGAAAGACCAAATTTTTTAAAACTTGAAAGAGAATACTCAAAGAGACCAAGGTTATCAGTTTTTAATTCCAAGGTTCCGTTGGAAACCAAAATCGCTGAATAAGACCTTAAAAAATTTGCAGCCGTTAAACGCCTTTTTTCGTGTTTTGCTTTTGGCCAGGGGTCACTATGGTTTAGGAAAATTTTGCCGATTTCGTTTTCGGCAAAATAGTTGCTCACATCGGCCCCGTCTCCCAAAATAAGTTTTAAATTCGTCAATTGACGACCTTGTTCGAAAGCTTTTTTTCCAGCTATCGCAACAGCAGTTGGCTGAAGTTCCAAACCGATGAAATTCTTTTCTGGATATTTTAAGGCATTATCCAAAATAAATTGTCCTTTGCCGGATCCGATTTCCAAATAGACTGGATGACTGTTTCCAAACCTAGAAGACCAGTTGCCTTTTAGTTGTTCGGCTTGTTGACTATTTATGACCAGTTTCGGATGTTCATTGATAAAAGGAACAGCCCATTTCTTACTTCTTAATCTCATATTTAAATCCTACCAAACGTGGCAAATACCATCGGATGATTAACCAAGTAAAGGAAATTATTAACAGAAAACTAATCAAAACAATAACTGTTTTATGGCTTGCCAATAGTGAAATCAATAACAGAAAAACAATTGGCGCGAAAACTTTAATTGCCAATAACTGAAAATCGGCCAACTTTTTTTTACTATCCTGTTGATATACTTGAGCCATTTTATGATTCGAATAATGAGAAAAAATCGGTTTCATTTGATACGAAAGGGCGAAGACTATAAAAAGTCCGCTGATTGTAGCAGCAGAAAGTGAGGGCAGAAAAAAAGCTAAAACCATTCCAAAAAAACTAGTCAAAAGAATTGTCGACATAAACTGTCGACTTCTAAAAAAATAACGAGTAAAAAGAATCCAGTGATAGCTTTGATTAAATGATGGCAGACATTTTATTAGCCAATTCCAAATTTTCGTTGGTCGATTATCATGCTTTAATTCCTTAACATCAGTAAAAAAATTTAAGAAAACATTAATTCGATTCACCCTTTTTACTTCTAAATTAATTCCATAACTCCAGTCAATCCGATTGTCTTTAACGATTTTTCTGTATTTTAAACCAATTAAAAAAGTTTTAGTCAATAAGAAAAAGAATAAATAAATTAAAGAAATGATAAGACCTAATATTTTAAGTAAAATTGGTATTAATAATAAATTTAAAAAAAATTGAATTAATATACCTAAAATTAAAGACTTAAAAAAACTTTTCTTTAAATATCTTTTCAAATCTGGCAAATCGGCAATTAAAAATACTTGATCGGCATTTTGTAGATAAGTCACCAAATCGCCAAAAAATAGAAAGGAAACACTCGCGAACAATACAAGCAAAATAGTCATCCAATTGCCATGAATATTATTCAAATTATGCAAATATTCATATCCTAATAAAGCGACTGCAATGAAAAGAAAACCGATAAATTGATCATTAAAAGCCCGACTCAAATAACGAAAATTTCTTTGAAAAGACAGATCGCGTCGACGATTAAAGATTTTATCCATTAGCGGCCTCCCTTGCTAACTGTAAATATATTTCATTGATTGTTTTTTGTTGTGGAAAAGCCTTAAAAATATCGTTCATTTTTCCTCTAGCACGTATTTGACCACGATCAATCAATAAAAACTGATCAACAAATTTTTCAGCTCCTTCGATTAAATGGGTACTCATTAAAATAGTCGTCCCAGCAGCCTTTTTCTCATTTAGTAGATTAATCAAATCGGAAACAGCCAAAGGATCCAACCCAATAAAGGGTTCATCAACTACTAAAAGCGGAGCATTGGTTAATAATGCCAATACAATCATGACTTTTTGGCGCATCCCCTTAGAAAAATCAATTGGGAACCAAGTAAGTTTGTCTTTCAAACGAAAAATTTCTAATAATTTTGTCGTTTCCTCTGAAACTCGTTTTGAATCGAGATGGTAAGCGGCAATTGTTGTCTGGATATGTTCCCATAAAGTTAAATCTTCATATATTATTGGCAATTCGGGTATATAGGCCAAATTGTGCTGATAATTAAACGAATCTTTTCTGCTATCCTGCCCATTAAAAGAAATCGAGCCATTTTTTGGCTGCATTAATCCGATTACATGGTTAATCGTGGTTGTCTTCCCTGAGCCGTTTAAACCAATTAGAGCAGTAACGGTCCCTGCTTCAACGGTAAAATTTAGATCTTTAATTGTATTTGTTTGACCATATCCACCGGTCAAATGTGAAATCTTTAGTGTCATAGTTATCGATTAAATTTTAGCAGACCGATATAATGTAGGCATGGAAGACATATTCGATAAAATAATTCAGGGTGAAATACCTAGTTACAAAGTTTATGAAGATGACGATGTTTTTGCTTTTTTAGACATATCTCAGGCTACGCCCGGACATACTTTAGTTGTGCCAAAGGTAGATGTTAAAGACATTTTTGCCTACGATGATGAATTAGCGAAAAAAATTTTAACAAAACTCCCAATCATCGCACGGGCAGTCAAAGCCTCCAACCCGAAAATTCTTGGAATAAATATTCTCTCAAACAACGGTGTCGCTGCTGGCCAATCAGTTCCCCATTCTCATTGGCACATTATTCCTCGATATGAAAATGATGGTTTGCATCTTCCCGGTGCCGTCGATCATTCAAATCAATATGATGAAAAAAGATATAAGGCAATTGCCAAATCAATTCGTGAGCAATTCTAATGGCAGAATCCGAAAAAACTGATAACTTTTTTCAAAAAGAAACCGATAAAATATTTTATTATTTAAAAAACGAAGGAAACGTTCTTAAAAAAACTTTTTCTGCAATCAAAGAATTAATTATCAGCCAACCAAATCAAGAAAAAAATTTATCCGAACTTTCAGAGCATTTTCAAAGAAGCAAGAAAGAAATAGATAAATCCAAAACAAAATTAGATAAAGATATTCAGTCATTAGAAAATGAACTATCAACAGTTAAATACCCCTTTCATAAAAAATGATTTGAGTTAGATCCTAACTTCCGTTAGAATTAAAGGGTTATAAATTCACGGAGGAAATATGCGTAAATTCGTTTGGACAGCAATCGTGCTATTGTTTTTGGCGGGTTCTGCCTACCTTGCCTTAAATACATCAAAGGTTTTGGTTACGTCAAAGGCCGGTGCGATTACTGAAGCAAAATATATGTCATCGGTTACAAAAACCTCAGCTGGTGAACAATTGTTTGTCAGTATGGTTATGAATGATTCATTAGAAAGACTTTATGGGAGTTCTGTCTCTTCAAATACTGTCAATAACGAATACATTCAAGAAAAAGCACAGTACGGAAGTACTTGGTCCAGTTACCTGTCCGAAGAAGAAACTACTGCAAAGGCTTATAAAAAACAAATTCGTACAGAACTGCTCTTAGTCCAGGCTGTTAAAAACTATCATAAAGTCACGGAAGCCCAATTAAAAAAAGCCTATAAAAGTTACACGCCAAAGATGAGCGTCTCAATTATTACTGTTAGCAGTTCGTCAAAAGCTGATACAGTACTCAAGAATCTAAAAGCTGGTAAAAGCTTTGCTTCTCAAGCAAAACAATATTCA
Organism: Oenococcus sp. UCMA 16435; assembly: GCA_004010835.2. Classification (GTDB taxonomy): domain Bacteria; phylum Bacillota; class Bacilli; order Lactobacillales; family Lactobacillaceae; genus Oenococcus. The sequence goes on along the minus strand of CP030868.2, from coordinate 1,896,058 downwards.
TCTGATACAACAACCGCTGCCGATGGTGGTAAAATTCCAAGCTTTGATTCTACTTCACCAGTTGTTTCATCAAAAATAATCGCTGCGGCTAAGGACTTAAAAACCGGCGCCTATGGTGAAAAAGCAATTAGCGTAAATTCTGAGTACATTATTGTTAAGTTGAACTCGAAGACCAAAAAACAATCAATCGGCGCTTATCGAGATGTTTTGGCCGATTCAATTATTAATAAATGGATCAACAGCTCCAGTAACTCAACCAAGGTTCAGAAAATCATTGGTAAAGTTATGAACAAGAATGATGTTCAAGTAAAGACATCGCAATACCCAGAGTTAAAGAATGCAATTGACCAATATATCGTCTCTACAAGTACAAGTAGTGAAACTTCAACATCTACTTCAAGTTCCAGCAGCTCATCAAGTAAATCGTCATCAAGCAAAAGTAGTTCTAGTTCTTCGAAGAGTTCGTCTTCAAGTTCCAGCAGCTCATCAAGTTCTAAGAAATAAAATCAATTTCATTTGATCATTAAAAAAACTCCAGTTCTTTTACAAACTGGAGTTTTTAATTTGCTTATGTAAAGCATTATTTTTACTTAATCAAAGCTAAAAGATCTGCTTTCTTAGCACTAGAAAGATATTTAATCTTTTCAGAATCAAGATATGCTTTAATTTCAGCAACCGTCGAAGCTGCAGTTGGTTTTTCCGCAACAGCAACATCTTCAGCCTTAACACTCTTTCCAGGTTCCAAAACAGTCGGTTTAGCTTCGCCCTTTTCAATTCGCTCAACTTTAATATCGGTATCTAAAGTTGCGGCTTTACGAACTGGAGCAGCAACCTGCTTTTTTGCAGTCTCAGCAAGTTTCGAAAAAGTTGCAAAATCTGATACTGCCAATTCTGCCAACATCTTTCTATTCAAATCTACGCCGGCAATTTTAAGTCCATGCATTAACTGAGAATATGAAATACCATTCATGCGACTCGCAGCATTTATACGAGCAATCCATAGCTTGCGGTAGTCTCGCTTAACATTCTTGCGATCCCGATAAGCATAAAGATATGACTTCCAAACTTGTTGCTTGGCAACTTTAAAATTAATGTGTCGCTGACCACGATAGCCTTTGGCCAACTTGATCATTTTCTTACGACGAATACGTGTAACGTTAGTTCCTTTAACTCGCATAACTTATCTCCTTGACCAAAAATTATAGATTACTCAATATCTTTGCATAACGCTTAACATTGACTTTGTTCATCATGGCAGTACCACGTAATTGGCGGCGCTGTTTCTTCGTCTTTCCATGAAAACGGTGCGAAGTAAATGCTTGTCCAGCCTTAAACCCGCCTGAAGCAGTTTTCTTAAAACGCTTTGCTGACGCGCGATTAGTCTTCATCTTTGGCATCTGTATTCTCCTTTAACTTGTTCTTCTTTTCGGATTGAGCTTTCTTAATGACTTCCGGCTTAGGCGAAAGCAATAAGGACATTTGACGGCCCAAAAGTTGTGGCATTTGATCAATATTTGCCAAATCACCAAGCTGTTTTGCCATATTCATCAGCACCTGGCGACCAACATCTTGGTGTGTCATCATTCGACCACGAAAACGTAAATTTAATTTAACTTTATTTCCAGCAACTAAAAACTTGGTAGCTGCTTTCTTTCGCGTCTCAAAATCTCCTTCGCCAATAACAGGGCTTAGACGAACCTCTTTAGTTTGAACAATAACCTGTTTCTTTTTATTTTCGCGAATTTTCTTCTGCTGCTCAAATTTAACCTTGCCCCAATCCATAATTCTGGCAACTGGCGGTTGAGCCTTTGCTTGAACAATAACGAGGTCTAGATTTCTTTGATCAGCGATTCTTTGAGCATCGCGCGTGCTCATAACCTTTTTTGATCCATTATCAATTAACATCACTTCATGAAAGTGAATATTTTCATTGACTAAATCAATTTGGCGCTTGGGCCTTTGCTGTGGTCTTGCTATAAGAAAAATCCTCCATTTTTGGTTAGAAAAAGCGAGTCATGCAAACATGCAAACCCGCCTCAAAAGAATAATAAGCCAACATGGTCTTTCACATGCGGCGAGAGGCGGGAACCCCTACTTAATTCAACCCTAGTATTGTAACATAATTAATTATTGGAAGCACGCTTTTCCTGTTCGTGCTCACTTTTAACAATCTCATCAATCAACTTTTCGATTTGTTCGAAAATCTTTCTTTGCTTATCAGATATTCTTGAAATTTTATCAGCACCTTGATATTGATTAATCATTTCATCAATCCAATTGCTAAATTCAAAAATTCCGCTGGAAATTTTCGGATACAGTATACTGGTCTGCATTCTTAAATTAGCCGTCAACATTTCACCAGCCATTGGATCATCGGCACCGAGTTCATCATCCAACATCTTTTTCAATTTGATATATTCATCAACCTGCAAAAGAGGCTTTAATTTAGAAGGATTAACTTGATAAATTTTCTTATCGATCCAATAAAAATCAACTTTTTCATCAATTTGCAGTTTCTGAGCTGTTTCAATCAAACTAGAACGAATCAATGGATTTATATAAGGATCCAAGAGTAAAAACTTTGTGCCGCTCCACCACTCATGTAAAGGTAATTTAAATGAATTTTCAAAACGGCTACGCTGTTTGGCAAAATTTCCATCAGACAAATGATAAAAAGACTGCATCAGTGTCTTTTGCGTAGCTGACATTTGTGAACGAACACTTGCCTCTTGGTTGGAAATTTCATCAATCGCCCAACTTTGCCAACGAGGATCAGAAAAATTAGCCATTTCCCGAGCATAAATAAAATTCTGGTTCTTTAACAAAACATTAATTGCTAATTTAAAGAGCTCTTCCGTATTTAGATAATCATCAAGAAAATCTTCAAGATAAACATTTGCCAGACTAAATTGTTGGTCCTCATATAAAGTACCAACAAGAATGCGATTTAAATCCAATTCCTGCTTTTTATCGTAGGCCATTTCAAAGTAAGAAGCAGCTTGATGAAAATTATTATGGTCAACTTCCAAGTGTCCCTGCTTTACTAATTCATCAAAAGTTAATTGTTGTGAATTTTCAGACATTCTCCTCAACATTTTGTTGCTTTTCAGCTAGTTTAGCATTAATTTTCTCAATCGTTTCTTTTTTTGGTCGAATCGAACGAGGTGTCGATTTAACACGTTGCCTTGGTCGGCGATTCTGGTTGTTACGAGTTGTCTTCCCTTGTTCTTCAGCAACTTCTTTTTTCTGATTGTTTTCAGTCTTTTTTTTGCTGTTTGGTCGGCGATTCTGATTAACCTCCATAACAACCGGCATAACAACCGGGCGACGTTTGGTTTGTTCATAAAAGAACTTGGACATTGCGTCCTTAACACCAGACTTTAGGTCATTCCAATCAAAATCATCAGTATTATCCAAGTAAAGTTCAATCTGATCAACCATCACTTTAGCTGATTCATGGATTAATTCACGATTGGTCTTCACGAAAATAAAGCCACGTGTTGTAATTCTCGGAGCAGCGACAACTTTTTTCTTCTTGCGATCAATCGTTGCTGCAGCAATTACAACTCCATCTTCAGAAAGCATCTTACGATCTCGAAGAACAATATTTCCAACATCGGTATTGCCCGAACCATCAATCATCGTATCATCCACTTCGAATGAATCTTCAAGAACGAACTTTTTATTTTCAGGTTCAAACTTGTATTGGTCACCTTTCATAGACAAGAAAATGTGATCTTTTTTAATTCCGACTTCTTGAGCAAGAAAATCAGCAACAGAGAAAACCCGGTATTCTCCAGAAACCGGGAAAAAGTAATCCGGTTTAATGAAATTCAGCATAAACTGTAAATCATTTTGGCTAGCATGTCCCGAAGAACGCAGATTATCTTTAATTGAAACAACATTTGCACCACGGCGGAAAATCAGATCACGGGTTTTAGCCATAATTGATTCACTAGAAATTGAAGGCGTAGTAGCGACAAAAATTAAATCATTTTCATTAAAGCTGACGTAACGATCGTCCCCCTTAGCCATTCTTTGCAAATCGCGAATCGGTTCGCCCATTTTGCCAGTTTCAAGAATGACCAGTTTGTTAGGCTCAACCGACTTCAAATTTTTAATATTTGTAAACAATTTATTGTAACTGGTTGGCAGATTTAAGCGCTTTGAATCCAAAGCAGTCTTAACAACCTGCTCTAAATCATTACCGGAAATGGCAATTTTACGTCCAGTCTGATATGCCGAATTAATAACTTCTTGAATTCTTTGCACATTGGAAGCAACTGTAGCAACAATAATTCTGCGATCTGCATTTTCTCTAAATGTCTGGAAAACGAATTCATCAATAGCCGACTCGCTGACGGATTCTCCAGGCGTTTCAACACCATTAACGTCAGCCAACAAAGCCAAAACACCTCGCTGACCAATTCGAGTCAAACGGGAATAGTCGGTTTTATAAGGTCCTTTAGCCGTATTATCAAACTTAAAGTCACCAGTATAAACAATTTGTCCATATTCTGTTTCCAAAACAATTCCAACCGATTCAGGAATTGAATGTGTTGTACTAAAAAATGATACCTTGGTTTTGCCAAATTCAACAATAGAATCAGGCGTAATGACATTGTAATCGTCAAAATCGCTCAAAGACGGTCGACGAGAGACTTGCTGTTTTGCCAAAGCAAGCGTAAATTCAGTTCCAAAAACCGGTACGCGCAGCGCTTCAAGCAAATATGGGAGTGCACCAATTGCATCGGCATGTCCATGAGTCAAAAAGACTCCAACAACCTGGTCAGCATGATCAACCAAATAATTAAAATCAGGAACGACGACGTCGACTCCTAAAAGATCTGTTTCTGGATACTTTAATCCAGCATCCAATATATAAATTTCATCATTCACAGTAACGGCATACATATTTTTTCCGTTTTCGCGAACACCGCCAAAGGGAATGATCGATAAAGCAGTTTTTACCATATTATTTATAACCTCAATGTTTAATTGCGAATCTGTTTTCTGGACGCGCGAACGTTAGTCCAAGAGAGTTTCGTTGTCTATTATTCTACAAGAGTTTCTTGATTATGTAAAACGTCTCCTAGTTTGGTACAATATAAGAGCTGTATTTTACAGTTATCCCTTTACTTAGCTATTCGCGAACCTACCTTTTACGAATTGCTCGGTAATTGGAAATTTTGAGGAGGTAAATCATGGCTTTAACTCAAGAAGCAAAGAATCAGATTATTAAAGAATACGCTCGCCACAGTGGCGACACTGGTTCCGTAGAAGTTCAAGTGGCTGTTTTGACCGCTGATATTAACGAATTAAATAACCATATGAGCGAAAATAAACACGACTTTTCTTCACAGCGCGGACTGATGAAGAAAATCGGTCACCGTCGTAATTTATTACGTTATTTGCGTGACATTGATGTTGCTCGTTATCGGACACTTATTTCGAAGCTAGGACTTCGTCGTTAATATTTTATTTAGGAGGAAAAAATGCCAATTATTGAATCTTCAATTCAACGCGAACGCTTAAACAAAGCTGAACGTGCTGTACGCGCTCCACAAATTAGTGCATATCGTACTGCTGTTAAAAACTTTGAAAAAGCTGCAGCAACAGGTGCTGATAATTTACAAGAATTATTCAGCAAAACCAGTGCAGCAATTGATAAAGCTGAAACTAAAAGCTTGATCAAGAAGAATAAAGCTGCGCGTGATAAAGCACGTCTTTACAAATTGCTCAAGACAGCAACTAGTAAGTGAACGTGAATATTAGATAAATTAAGAGACCCCGGTTATTAAACCGGGGTCTCTTTTATTATTTACTTCTTTTAGCTTTTCTAGCTGCTCTAGAAGCAGTTCTTTGGCTAATTTTGTTTTCTTTCATTTGTTTAAAACGAATCGCTCCTTTAATCTGGCGACGATAACCAGGTTTGACATGAGCTTTTTTCTTCTTAACCAAACCAACTAATTCTGGATCAAGCTGTTTTTGTGAAGCCCGGCGATGTGCTCGACGATTGCGATCTTTAACATCAATCAATTGATGATCCTTTAATTGCTTTGCCTGAAAATTGATTCCCAGTCTTTCCAGCTGTTCAACTTTATCTTCCTCATCCGGTCCATAAAGCGTGATCGCAGTTCCCGACAAACCATTTCGGCCTGTTCGACCAACACGATGAATGAAAAATTCCAAATCCGTTGGAATATCATCGTTAATAACTTCCGAAACGCCTTGAATATCAAGACCCCGAGCCGCTAAATCAGTTGCAACCACATATTGAAATTCTTGATTTTTAATTCTTTTCATAGTTCGTCGACGTTCTCTTGGTTCGATTCCACCGTGAACTTCAGCAACTTTTAGACCTTGAGAATCAAGAAAACGAGCCAGTTCGTGCACACGCTCTTTTGTGTTGGCAAAAACAAGTGTCAAATAACTTTCTTTTCTGGTTAGTAAATCAAAAATAACTTCGTTTTTGTCTTTGGATTTCGTTGCCAGCAGATAATTATCAATTGTATCGGCAACAACTGTTGAAACAGGAATTTCTTCAATCAAAGGATTTTTCATGTATCTTTTTAAAAATGGTGTTAACTTATCAGGAATCGTAGCTGAAAAAACCAGCATTTGCAAATCGTCCGACATCGCACTGGCAATAGTATCGACATCTTCTAAGAAACCCATGTCCAAAGCCATGTCAGCTTCATCGACAACAAAAAACTTATTTTGGTTAACCAATAGAAAATTTTTGCTGAGAAAATCTTTTAAGCGTCCGGGAGTTCCTATTGCAATCTGAGGTTGATTCCTCTCCAGCTGCCGAATCTGTTTGTTCCGATCGGTCCCACCGATATAGTCGGCTATTCTCAAATCAGCAAAACTTTCATCAACCGCCGATAAAGATTTTTGAAAATCACGGAAGGCTTGATAAAGTTGTTCAGCCAGTTCACGAGATGGAGAAGTAATCACCGCCTGCGTCTCATGAAGTGAGGGATCCAAGGCATTAAAAATTGGCAGCAAAAAAGCATGAGTCTTCCCAGATCCAGTCTGCGACTGTCCAACAACGTCACGACCAGCAAGAATCGGCGGGATTAAACGCTTTTGAACTTTTGTCGGTTTGCTAAATGCAATTCCATCAATTGCCTTAACGATCTCCGTTTTTAAATTAAATTGTCCGAATTGATTAGTCATTTATTTATATATCCAGTGAACTAGAAAATTAATTCACTACTCTTTTTAACAAGATATTTCGTAAAAAAGTTTGCAATGCTCTTTAGACAGTTTAACAGTTTGACGGAAAAACATTTTTTATCAGAAAGTATGCAGTCTTCAAATACGAATTCACTTTACAGATTTTTCCATTTTATTTGAAAAGACACTTGCAGATTTTTTGAGTTCATTAATAATCTGATCGATTTCCGTTTGGTCCTGAGCTTTGGCACCACTGGCCATATCATGACCGCCACCATCATGAAGTTTGGCAATTTCATTGACGTTAGGTCCTTTTGAACGTAAACGGACTCTAAAACTTCCGTCATCATTTTCAATAAAGTTCGCCCAAACAAGAACCTCTTTAATTGAACCAAACATGCCAACAACAAAATTCGTTCCTTCGTTTCCTAAATGCCCAGCTTCGATTTCGTCCTTTGTAAGTGTTATCCAGCCAACGTGATCTTCAACTTTCATTTCATCGTATACTTTGCCGGAAAAACGAGCTTGGACAAGACTGATCGAGGACATTTCTCGATTAATCGTTTCATAATTAATCGAGAAATGATATAGCTTGCTGACTGCAATAAAAGTCTCCGGTGTTGAAGCATACATAAAGCGTCCAGTATCCCCAACGATTCCGATATAGAGATTACGAGCAGCTTCATTAGTCAATAAGAGAGGTATATTATCATCCAAAAAGAAAGTAACCATTTCCGAGCAAGAAGACCGGCCTGGTTCAACCCACATCAAATCGCCATAAGGTTCATCATTTGGGTGATGATCAATTTTGATCAATTTGTCGCCTTTTTTATATCTGTCGTCATCGATACGAGCAAGGTTAGCTGTATCGATTACAATTACAAGCGCATTTTCATAAGTTGAATCGGGAATAACATCCATTGATCCAACCCAAGCCAAACCAGTAATCTCTTTTCCGACTGCATAAACATTTTTTTCTGGAAAAGCGGCTTGAAGTCCGGTTTTTAAACCTAATTGCGAACCAATGGCATCTGGATCCGGCCGTTGATGTCGGTGAATGATAATCGTTTGATATTTTTCAATTTGTCTTAAAATCTGATATTGAATGTCCATGTCTTTAGTCTAGCTGAATTAAAAATCAAATTCTTTATCAAAGTCAGGGAGCATTCCAACCCCTGTTGGTAATTCTTTGACAAACTTCTGAGGATCAGCTTTAATAGCTGGAAAGGTATTGTAGTGAGTTGGAATCACATGTTTAGCCTGGAGAAAATCAGCAGCAACAAGTGCATCATCAGCATCCATCGTGAAATGCCCGCCAATACAAATTAAAGCTAAGTCAACGGGACGCTTTCTGGCAACTAATTTTAGATCGGAAAACAAGCAGGTATCTCCAGTATCATAAATTAATTTGTCTTCAATCGTCAAAGCCATTCCAGCGGCAACCCCAAGTGGAATCAAGGCATTCCCAACCATTCTTGCATCAGTGTGCCAAGCCGGGAAAAGTTTTACAGAAAAATCTTCTGCACTAAAAGTTCCACCGAAATTAATTCCTTCAGCATGGCATCCCTTGGCTTCCGGCAAAATATTATTAATATACTGAGCATAATCTGTTTGTGTAATGATCGTTGCACCAGTTTTTCTGGCAATATCAAAGGTATCACCAGTGTGGTCCTGATGGGCATGCGTCAATAAGATATATTCCGAATCTAAACTAGACGGATCAATATTTGTGTGTTTATTGCCTGTTAAAAACGGGTCAATCAAAATTGTTGTCTTACCGGTCTTAATCTGAAAAGCACTTTGACCAAAATAAGTAATTTTCATCTTCAGCTCCTAAAATAAAAACAGCCAAAAAATAGCTGCCTTATTTATTTTCTTTTTTATTTTTGTTTTCGCTACCGGTAATTTTAGTTTCTTTAGTATCATCAACCGGGCCGATAATTTTAGCAATCGCCCGTTGATCAAAAGGCAGGTAGACACCTTCAACATCAAGAGTAACGATTTTTTTCTCGCTATCGATCGAATCAACAATACCGTGTAAACCACCAATTGTAACGACTTGTGCACCTTTGACTAAGCCGGAATGCATTTTTTGCTGCTGTTCAGTCGCTTGTTTACGGCGCCTTGACGACCACCAAAACATTCCTCCAATCAGCACTGCATAAATTAAAATCATCGGCAGCCAAGAAGACAAGCCTGATTTAGCAGCCGCTATAAACAAATTATTGAACATAGAATCCTCCGAAATTTAATTCTATCAAAGCTGACTTAAAAAAGACGAGCATTCGGTTTATTATAGCCATATTCCTCGAGTATTTTCTCTTTAAGATCCAACAACTGATCATTTTCAATTGCCGTCCGCATATCTTCCATTAATTTTAAAAGATAACGCAGATTATGCATCGAAGCCAAATTATAAGCTAATAATTCATTTGTATTAAATAAATGGTGCAAATATGCTTTGGTAAAATGCGTAGAAGCATAATCATCAAGATTTTCGTCTAGCTGACTAAAATCGTCTTTATATTTATGATTAGTAATAACTATACGACCAAATCTGGTCATTAAACTTCCCTTTCGCGCAATACGTGTCGGCAATACGCAATCAAACATGTCAATTCCACGAATTACCGAATCGAATAAAGAGTCCGGGGCACCAACGCCCATTAAATAGCGTGGTTTATTTTCCGGCAGCCACTGAGTTGTAAAATCCAAAACACGATTCATTTCAATTTTCGATTCGCCAACTGACAATCCGCCAATAGCATATCCCGGCAGATCCAACGAAGCTAAATCTTTAGCGGAATTTTCTCTCAATTTTCTAAAACCGGCCCCTTGAACAATCCCAAAAAGAGCCTGCTGATCAGAACATTTGTGGGCTGTCAAGGCTCTTTGAGCCCACCTGGCCGAACGTTCGGTTGATTTTTTTACGTACTCGTATGTTTCAAAATAAGGAACTGCTTCATCGAGTTGCATAATGATATCGGCTCCGAGATTGTTTTGAATTTGCATAGCAACCTCTGGAGAAAGAAACATCGTCGAACCATCAATATTGTTTTTAAAGGTAACGCCTTTTTCGGTGATTGAACGAGAATCAGCTAAACTAAAAACTTGGAAACCACCGGAATCAGTCAAAATAGCCTGGTCCCAATCCATGAATTTATGAAGACCACCGGCTTTGGCAATCAAATCGTCACCGGGACGGATCCATAAATGATAAGTATTACCTAAAATAAATTGAGAGCCAATTTCTTTTAGTTCACGTGGTTGAAGCGACTTGACAGTCGCTTGGGTTCCAACCGGCATAAACATCGGCGTCTGCCAATCACCATGTGGTGTGTGAATCACACCACGCCTAGCGCCAGTATGCTTATCAACATGAAGTAATTCGTATGTTACAGGGTCTTTAATCATAGATATAATTGTAAGACAAAAATCTTTCAGACCGAATTATCACTATTTGATCTAAAAATTAATAATTGGCAAATTTAAATTTAGATGGGTACATCCCTTATTTTTCAGTTCTCTCCATTATAATGTGGGTAGAAATAGTTATATTCAAAGCAGCCTAGGAGGTATTCCGATGAAAGCAATTGAAATAAACGAATTTGGTGATGTAGATGTTTTTTATGAAACCGAAAAGAAACTAGCTGATCCAAAACCCAACCAAGTTCTCGTTAAAAACTTTGCTACATCAATTGATCCTTATGACGTAAAATACAGAAGCGGTTTTTATGGAGGGAGTGACAAGTTTCCAACAATTCTCGGTTCGAGCGTTGCCGGAATCGTTCAAGAAATAGGTTCTGAAGTTACTAAATACGCTGTTGGCGACCGGGTTGTTGCTAGTACGCACCTCAGAAGTTATGCCGAACAGGTTTTAGTATTAGAAAAGCAGCTTGCCTTGATTCCTGATAATCTGACTTTTGTGCAGGCAGCCGGTGTGGCTTTAGGATACCAAACCGGATATCAAGCGGTCGTCAAGGAAATTAAATTAAAAAAAGGTCAATCAATTTTAATCCATGGTGGTTCCGGAGCGGTCGGTTTTGCAGCAATTCAGGCGGCCGAAAAAGTTGGCGCTGGCACAATTTACGCTACCGCTAACACAAAGGGAAAAGCGTTTTTAAACGGTTTCAACCCGTCAATCGTCGCTTTCGATTATCAAAAAGACGATTTCACCGACATAGACAAAAAATTAGACGCAATTCTCGACACAGTTGGTGGAACAACACAGGAAAAATCGTTGAAACTTTTAAAAGATAACGGTAAACTTCGTTCAACTGTCGGTTTAACCGACAAAGCAAAAAAATCCGTTTTTGATACAGAAGCATTTTATTTAAATTCGGGTAATTGTCTGGCTGAATTGTTAAAAGACATGAGCCAAGGATTCACAGTAATTAAAATTGCAAAAATATCGCAATTCAGTTTAAAAAATTTGCGGAGTATGCATAGAGAATTTGAAAATGGTCACCCGCTAGGAAAATTAATCCTCGAATTTTAAAAAGAGATGTTTTAACATCTCTTTTTTATCTACCAACAATTTTCTCAGCCTGATCCCAAAAATAATCCCAGAGTCTGTCCGAATTTTTTTTAAAATCGCTATTGAAACTATTTCCCTGGGCAGTTATCTTGCCCTCGGCTTCACCACTAATCCCAAGAATTACGAATGTTTTGGAATTAATTAGCTGGACAGTGAAGTATTCTCCATCCATCAAGTCATTAACGATTGCCTGCAATCCATCTTTAATCGCCTGACTTATAACTTGTTCCTCGCTAATCAAAAAACCGCGCGATTTCATTAAAACAACACGTTCTTTAACGTCTTCAATTGTTTCCGGAATTTTTTCTTCGTTCATATTTTTTCTTTATACCAAATTAACAAAGCAAATAAATTTTACTTTAATAAATTACTGCAAATGAATTTTTAAAAAATCAACGGTTGGTTTAAGAGCATCATCAACATAACCTAGTGCGTGTCTATCGCCTGGAAAAATTATCGTATCAACTTCAACACCATTTTCAATATAGGCTTCCTGCATTTTGTAAACTTCCATAATTGGTGCTAATTCCGCGGCTGAATTAATCAATAAAATGGAACCAGTTTTCGGAGTAATCTTATGTTGCAAAGTAGCCTCGCCAACTCTAGAAAGATCTCCATTGAAAAGTTTTTCTAAAAGCCACTTATAATAAGATTGCTGACGGCTTCCTTTATCGGGATCCGGATTATCAGCAGCCTTTCGGCCAGTAATTGCAGTATGGGTTTTTAAGAATCCCTTAAAATCAAATTGTCCCGACCAAGAAACAGTTGGATAACCGGTTTCTATCGAAAGAGAAACACTAATGTTGGCACCTGAAGAAGCACCCAATAAGGCGATTTTATCTTTCTCGAATTTATAATTACTTTTCTGCAAAAAAGTTAAAGCAGCTCGGCAATCGTCCAATTGTGCCGGATAAGGATTATTTTTATCAGCTAAGCGGTAGTTCACCGAGGCAACTGAAAAACCAGCTGAAAATAAACTATCAAAAATTTTGGTATCCTTGGCTTTATCACCTTGCCACCAGCCACCACCATGTGTATAAAAAATCAGTGGTGCAACCGAATCTTGTAAATAGAGATCTAATTTTTGCTTTTCATCATTTCCGTATTCAATATCAAAAATCTTTGCCATACGGTCATTTTAACAAACTAAAATAATAGTAGAGGTGCTTATGAAAGTTACATTTTATCTCGTTCGTCATGGACAAACATATTTCAATCGCTATAACAAGCTGCAGGGTTGGAGCAATTCTCCTTTAACTGAAAATGGTCTTTCCGATGCTCAAAAAGTTGGCAAAAAACTCAGTGATATTCGTTTTGATGCAGCTTACTCATCTGATACAACTAGAGCTATGCAAACTGCAGAAATTATTCTCGATGAAAATACAACAGATTTTCAACCGAAATTAACCAGTATCGCAAATTTCAGAGAAGAGTTTTACGGGTCCTACGAAGGATCAAATATGGACGTTGCCTGGTTGAATGCTGGTGCTCCCTATGGATTAAAAAGCTACTCCGAAATCGTTGACGATTACGGAGTAGCTTCAACAAAAGATTTTTTAAAAGCAGCCGATCCTTGGCACGACGCAGAAAATGACGATGAATATTGGGCACGTCTCGATGAAGGATTTGCAAAATTATTGGATGATCCAGATATCAAGAATGAATCTAAAGTATTATTGATTTCTCATGGTAATACACTTTTATCATTAGCAGATCGTTATGGAAACAATAAAATTAGTCTTCATGCACGTCCAAAAAACGGTTCTGTTTCAAAATTGATTTACGAAGACAAACAATACCATTTCGTCAGTTTCGATGATAAAGAAGTAAATTAATTTCTTTTTTTGATCCAATCATAAATAGCTAGTGCGACCATAAAAAGAATAATTATTTGAATTCCATGCCAAATAAGATTTACCAATAAGAAAAAAAGCCCGATTGCCAAAATAATCAAAAGAACCGGCAATAAAGCAATTCCAATCCCAAAAGAAATTATGCCAAAAGTTACTGCAATAATTAGCAAAATTATAAATAATATAAGAGACACTTTTTATCCCTCCTGTCCTATTAATTTTACATTTTTTATTTTATAAAAAATGTAAAATTACATTTGTATTACAAAATTAAAAACGCTTGACAATCCAAATTTTGCCGAGTAATCTAAATTACAACTCAAGAGAGTACATGTTAAATAATTGTCAACAAATGAATATGAGTGAATCAATTATTTTGATCAGCATCGTGTTGCTAATTACGCAATGACGACTGATCATTTTGTCAGCCGTCGAAAGATAGCTGGCTGACATGGTTGAAAATTTTTAAACCTGTTTCAGTTAGTTGAACTAACTGAAACAGGTTTTTATTTTAAGGAGGAAAGATGACAGCAAAGAAGCACCCGGAAACTGAACAAAATCTATTCGATAAAGATCCAGCTTCTATGACAGCCGAACAACGCAGTGCCGCATATACAGCAGCCGTTTCCGCAGCGGCTAAATTTAAAAATGACCGGCCTCAAACCGAAGAATTGAGACCAGGATCTGGCCCATTGACACGACCAGAAAAGAAAATGAAGATTTCCGATTGGGTTTATACAGTTAGCCAAGGAATTTCGAATGCTGTTTTGGTTATTCTTGGGATTTCAATTCTTTTGAATACGGCTGGCAATTTACTCCACTGGGTACCATTGCAAATGGTCGGAATTCTTGGACAACATTTGTTAGCTCCGGCGATTGGGGCCGGGATAGCAATTCAATTACGTTCAACCACTTTGACAACTTTTTCAGCAATGATCGCTGCAACTGTCGGTGCTAATTCAATTTATTTCACTGAAGCGACAATAAAAGCAACAAAAACAGCTACCGGCTGGGTTGCGCCACAGTTAACCGGAGCAACAATTGTAACTGTTGGTCAACCGGTCTCAGCAGTAATCGCTGGATTGGCAGCTGCTTTGATTGGCATGTGGATGACCGGAAAAACACCTTTGGATATGTTCATTGTTCCCTTTTGTGCAACGTTGGTCGGTTCATTGATCGGTCTGGCAGCAGCATCAGTAACAACACCATTCTTAAATTGGGTTTCGGAAAATCTTGCGAATACAATGAAAGTCAATCCGGTCCTTGGCGCAATGGTTGTCTCGTTTGCCTGGTTCTGGTTCTTGATGACACCAGCTTCATCAGCAGCTCTGGCAGTTGCGGTCAATCTTGATCCAATCTCGGCTGGTGCGGCATTAATCGGCTGTTGTGCGGCGTTTTCCGGTTATACAGCAATGAGTTTTAATCAAAATGATCCTGGAGCTAATATAGCTCAAGGATTAATAACACCAAAAGTTCAATTTCCAAATATTATCAAATCGCCTTTAACAGCTATCGGTCCAATGATTTCCGCCATGTTAATGGCGTCGCTGGCCGTGACAGTCGGTGGATTTAAGGTTCCAGCAACTCTTGGCGGTCTTGGTTTTTCTTCATTTACGGCACCACTTAACATTCTTTCAATGCCAACAAATTCCGGTTTTTCAAACGGGTGGTCAGGTCTTGCCACAATGCTGATATTTGGCCTAGTTGGCCCTGTTATAATTTCCTGGGTTTGGTACAAATTCCTAAAAAGCACTGGTAAAACAAAGAAAAACGATTTACATTTGGATGTCGTTTAACAAAGAGTTTAATAATGATTACAAAGGAGAATAAAAAATGAAAAAAGCAAAAGCGGAAGATTTTGATTGGCCAAATTTAGGCTTTAATTATTATGATTTGCCATATAGCTTTCATGCTGAGTACAGAGATGGAAAATGGGATGAAGGAAAGTTGACAAACGATTCAACGATAAAGATGTCTGAAGCGGCTAACGTGCTTCATTATGGGCAGGAAGCTTTTGAAGGTTTAAAAGCTTATCGTCGAAAAGACGGAGGAGTCAATTTATTCCGTCCAGATATGAATGCCAAGCGCTTGCACAATTCAGCAACGCGCTTGTTGATGGTTCCTTTTCCGGAAGACCGTTTTGTGCAAGCAGTTAAAATGGTCGTCAAAGCCAATCAAGATTTCGTTCCCCCATATGGCTCCGGAGCCACTTTATATATTCGGCCCTTTATCATCGGTAGCGGAGAAGTAATCGGTGTTCACCCGGCTGATAAATTTCAATTTCATATTTTGGTTACGCCAGTTGGACCATATTATAAAGGCGGCATGAAACCAACGGAATACGTAACAAGCCCTTACGATCGTGCCGCCCATGGTGGAACCGGGCAATCAAAGGTTTCCGGAAACTATGCCGCGAGTTTGCTACCAGGTTCGCTTGCCCATAAAAATGGTTACTCCGATGTAGTTTACTTGGATCCGCGTTTGCATGAAAACATTGAAGAACTTGGCGGAGCAAACTTTTTTGGGATCACCAAGGATGGCAAGTTTAAAACACCGAAGTCACCTTCAATTCTTCCATCAATTACAAAAAAATCATTATTGCAAATTGCCGATAGTTTTGGAATGGAACCGGAAGAAACGTCCATTAGCATTTATGATTTGGATCAGTTTTCCGAAGCCGGAGCAATGGGAACTGCAGCTGTAATTTCTCCCGTCGGTTCAATTACTCATAATAGAAATAAACATGTTTTCTACAGTGAAACCGAAGTTGGTCCTTACACACAAAAACTATACGACCGCTTAAGCGGGATTCAAGATGGTGATCAAAAAGGACCAGATGGCTGGCAAGTTGATGTTCCATTAAAATAAATATTTTATAAACCATTTCAATTATGAAATGGTTTTATTTTAAGTAATAGTTAGTTTTTATTGACATTTACTAAACAATATCCTATTGTTAATGAAAATAAAGAAAAGAAAGGAAAAATTATGTCGGAAGTAACAAATGAATTAATGAAGACAATTGGTGGTCTGGCAAAGAATCCCAACTTCTATTTGATGGTCGGCCCCCGCCACCAAGGACAACGAAGCCATCACCGAGGCCAAGCCCGCTTAATGCATTTATTAGATAAATATGATGGCCTATCAGTTGGCGAAATTGCCGAAATTCTCGATGTTCGACCAAGTTCCGTCACTGGTCTCGTAGACAAGTTGGAAGAAAACAAACTGGTTGAAAGAACCGCAGACGAAGTTGATAAAAGAATCACCTTGATCAAATTAACAAAAAAGGGTCATGCTTTCCTGCAAAATAAAAAAGACGAAGCCGATGATCTAAGCGAAGAAATTTTTGCTGGATTATCAGAAGAAGAAAAAGATACACTGCTAAGACTGTTGAAAACAGTTTCTAAAAATCTTAACGATGTCGATTTTGGCGACTATATCAGCAAAATGGTTAATGATTCAATTGGTCGTCACTTCAGATTCGACGATGGAGATATTCATATAAATATTTAATTTTTTCTGGGAGAATAATTATGGCAAAAATGGAAGACGGAGATTTTGAAGATGATTTTAGCGATGATATCGATGATGATTTAGACGACAAAATCGGTCATCGAATTGATATCAAATTTAGGAATTGGGCAAAAAAGCATCCCCAGCATGTGATCATTGATGGCAAGCCTTATCATCATGGACATTGGCACCACAACATCGTAATTGATCATGGGGAAAGCTTTTACGGTTTAGGAGTAATGCTTAGTGTTGGAATTACCTGGTTTGTCAGCCATCAAGATGTCTGGATGACGATTTGGCACGGTTTATTGTCCTGGACTTACTTTGGTTATTGGCTAGCACAAAGCCTGCATTAAGACAATAAAAAAACGGATTACTCGTCCGCCTTTAAAAGTTATTTTGTGAAAGCCACGGTTAATCCGTTTTTTTGTTAAAGAGCAATCAAACCACCAGCTGGATGACTGAGATCTGGCTTTTGCGCCGTAACGACCAGTTCCTCGTTAACAAAGGCCATCAGACCAAGTTGACTCAATTCACGACCATAACCGGATTTCTTCACGCCACCAAATGATTGTTCTGGTAAGGAGGTCATGAAGTTGTTGACAAACATAGCACCTGTCTCAATTTTGGAAGCAGCACGTGCACCACGTTTGGCATCACCAGAGAAGAGAATACCGCCTAGACCAAAGTCGGAATCGTTAGCCAAATCAATTGCTTCTTGTTCACTAGAAACTTTATAAACTTGTGCAACCGGACCAAACATTTCTTCAGAATAAGCCGGATTGTCTTTACTGATATCTGTCAAAATCGTTGGCTGTAAGAACTGACCTGGCAGATCAATCTTTTCATTACCGTAATAGACTTTTGCACCAGCCTTGATAGCACGATCAATCTGGTCCTGTAATTTGCCTTTAGCCCGCTTAGAATTCATTGGTGCCAAAGTAGTTGCAGGATCCATTGGGTCTCCAGGCTTAACTGCAGCAAAATGTTCCTTCAATGTTACTAAGAATTTGTCATACAGATTATCAGCAACAATAAAGCGCTTGGAAGAAGTGCAGACCTGACCAGCATTATACAAACGTGCCCGCCATGCGATATCGGCAACCTGATCAATGTCGGCATCGTCTAAGACAACAAAAGCATCCATGCCACCTAATTCCATTGTGTTTTTCTTAAGGTTCTCGCCAGCTGCCCTAGCAACGGCTTTGCCACCACGCTCAGATCCGGTTAAGGCAATACCCTGCACACGTGGATCAGCAACAATAGTTCCGACTTGGTCATAACTAATAAATAGATTTGTGAAACTGCCTGCTGGCGCTCCAGCCTCGGCAACGATTTTGCCAAAGGCGTCTGAAGACCCAGGCGTATTCGATGGTCCCTTCAATACCATCGGATTGCCAACGATAAAGTTCGGTGCAAAAACACGCATCGCTTGATAATATGGAAAGTTCCACGGTTCAACAGCAAGAATAACACCCGTTGCATGCTTCTCAATTTGTGCTACGCCTGTCGCACGTGTCCTAATTGGTGTTGGCTGTAGCAACTCAGCACCATGCTCTGCATAATAATCAGCAATCAGTGCACAAAGTTCAACCTCTCCTTTGGCTTCACCGATTAACTTGCCCATATCATTAACGGCTGCTTTAGCCAAGTCATCTTCGTGTTTTCTAAACAAATCAGCGATTTTGTGTAATTCTTTTGCACGTTCGTCAACTGGTCCGTTACGCCATTTTTTATAAAGCCCATGCCCTAATGACAAAGTTTTTTCAATATCAGCTTGAGTTGAAAAGTCATATGTTTTGATCGTTTCATTCGTATATGGATTAATTGTTTGGTACGCCATTTAATTTCTCCTCACCATCTGAAAAAATTGATCGATAACCTTTAGATAACCTTCATTTTAGTGGAAGCGCACCCATTAATCAAACCAGCTTGCTCAAAAGTGATCAAGAAAAAAGAAACATTAAAAACAGCTTGACTTTGAATTTTTTTTGAAATTCAATTTTATAATGAAACTTTTAATAGCAAATAACTAAGTAAAATTTTCATAATTTTTAATCAAAAATACCGCTTTTTTGCCAAACACTCCAAACGTTTTTGGCATCAAATGCTCTGGCAGTTTGATAAGCACCGAAAGATAATTTTTGCCAAAGAGAATTATTTTGAAAAATTTTAATAACGTTATCAGCCAAACCAACAAAATTACCATTCTCAATAAGATAGCCATTAAAAGAATCTCGAACAAAGCTTCTTGGCCCGTAATTGGCATCATAGACAACCGCTGGAAGGCCATGGCTCATCGCTTCGAGAACCGACATACTAAAACCTTCTCCAGTAGAAGTTTGAATAACAAGCTCGGCTTGGTCAAGAACACGATTGCGCTGATCTCCGGTTACATAATTACAAAAAGTGACTGACTCTTTTAAGCCGGCATCCACGACTTGTTTTTTTAAACTAGTCATAAAAGCAGACGAGCTTGGATAACCGCGAAATTCGAGCGTTGCATCAGGCACAGTCTGCTTAATAACGCTAAAAGCCCTAATCGTCTGCTCAGGATGTTTTTCCTCGGACAAGCGACCAAAATAAAGCAGTTTATGAGAAACGCGCAAAGAATAACTTTTTTGTGGCTTTTCCAGTTGCTCTTGATCAATGTAAGTATCAGGGGCCTGGTAAATGTTTATCCGTGGATAACGTTTTTTCAAATCATTTCGCTGTTCGCTTGTAGCAACAATTATGCCGTTATAGGCAGATGAATAAGTAGTAAAGAGCGGTTTTAAACTGGTCATAATCTCTCCTTTTATAGGATTTCCGGAGTCAATCGTATGAACATCATGCAGATATTGAAATTTTTTGGTCTCTCCACTAATTCTGGCAACCACGTCCATCATACTCGGTCGGTCATTAATGATAATTCCTGGTCTTTGAGAAATCAATTCATTCATGAAAAAAATAAATAATTCATTTTCAGAATCGAATCGCCAATCTTTTCCCTTATAATCGAAAAGTTTATACATCGTTGGAAATAACTTTCCGCTAATATTCATCCTGACAATTTCCATTACAAGCTTACCTTCGGGACTAAAAAATCTCTGTGCTCCCGGTTGACCATTCGGGTGAAAATACTGTGTCGAAGATTTAAAACCACGCCAGTCCCAATAATCAATTGCTTCCGTATTGCCAAAAGAATCGTAATATTCAACATTGCCAACCAAGCCAACCGTTAGCGGTGCAATATTTACTTTGGCACTTGTTTGGCCATGATATTTAATTAAGGAATAATTTGGATTAACACTATCAAGATGATAATCGCGTTTAGAAATAAAGGATGCAAAACGTACGTTTATTTTTTTTCTAGTAACATTAGTAGCCTCTTGAAAATAGTCATACATATTTATGACCTGATCATCTGAAAGTTCCATCTGCCAAGCAACCTGATGAAAATTTGGATTGTAATTGCGGGCAACATAAAATGCCGATTGGTTTTCCAGATTAAAAAGTTTCGTTCTTTTTGCTTGGGAAAATTCTGTGCCGGAATTAAAACTAAAAATATTTTCCGAAGTGAAATAAAAAATCATAATTTTCCTCCATTTTCGGCTAAGCCAAAAAGCAGTGGGGATTTATAATGAGAAATCTTGTCAGGCCATTTAGCTTGGGCATCATTCAACAATTCCTCCCAATCCTGCCAAACTTTTGCTTCAGAATATCGTTTAGAAAGTTCATATGCTCGATCTGACTTTTTTTGCAGTTCATCCGGATGTTTAAAAAGAAAAATAATTTTTTCGGCTAGTGCTTGATAATTACCATTTGGAACAATATAACCATTTTCTCCATCGACAACTAATTCGTTTGGACCGTAATTGACATCATAGGTTAAACCGACATCTCCTTCGCTTAAGGCTTCCATCATAGCTAAATTAAAACCTTCCATAATTGAAGTTACAGCAAAAATTTGTGCCTTTTTTTCAATCTTGGCAACATTAGTCGTATAACCGTGTACCTTAACGGCACCAACGAGTTGATACTCCCCAACCGCAGTTTTAATGTCTTGATAGGCTTTAAAATTATCGCTATTATCTCGATAACCATAAAGATCCAATGTTATATCAGGAACTTCTTTTCTGGCGATTCCAACCGCTTTAACTAAATCATTAAGACGTTTTTCAGGAGCAATTCTTGCCAGCGCAACAATTTTGTGGGTAAAACGATCAGCCATCATCACATGTTTCTCTTTAAAATGTTCTGATGGAATTACGCCAACCGGAATCGTAAAAAGCTGTGCTTGCGGTTTAAAACGTTTGGCAACATCGGTGCTTTGCTTGCTGGTTGCACTAATAATCGCATCATAATCGTTCGCATTCCAAAGCGAATATTCATAGTGATTATTCAAAATGGAATGCATTTCATCTTCGGCATTACCGGCTTGAGAATTATGTAGGTGGATAACTGTATATGCCGGTTCTTTTAAATCGCGCAGGGCCCAATCACCGAGATGGGTACGGTCAAGGATAAAAATATTCCCTTTTTCTTGACTAGAATAGTCAAAATTAATCGAATCAAAAAAATGTTTTGTCAATTCTTCGATTGTCTGAAAAGTATAAATTGAGCCATTTTTATCCAATAAGCGCCAACCGGATTTTTTATATTCTCCTTTGGCATCAAACTTATTAAAAGACTCCAGTACAGAACGTCTGTCCAATGTCTGCCAAGACTCGGTACCAATTTTATTATCAGGCGTATACCATTGAGTCAAAGAAATGAAACCACGAATATCGTAATAATTTACCGCATATAAATTACCAAAAGCATCAAACATTTCCGTACTGGAAATATAGTCCTTGGCAAAAGAAAAATAATTAATTCTGCCAAGTAAACGGCGTTGACTCTCGCCATCATTTTTCTTGATTATCTGCCATGCCAACACGCGATTATTTTTGGGATCATCTTCGTATAAATCAACTGCAACCCCAAAATCAATATCTTTTGCCCGAACATTTTTTTCCGCTACTTTTTCCGTGCCTTGGAAATAATCAAACATATTGATCACTTCGTCATCCACTAATCCTGAATCTTTAATATCCTTATGCAATGTCTGCGACCAGTCTCTTAAAACAATTTTAAAAGCCTCTTGATGATCGCGAAACAGAGCGGCTCTTTTTAATTCAGCATGCTCAATCCCAGATTTGTTCTTCTGCATATTTGAATTAACAAAAAAATTCATAAATTTATTTTCTCGATTTCCTGACCAAAAGCTGTTACAGAAAAATTAAGTCTGCCTGACTTTTATAGCGATCAAATTGATTAGATTAGCCTTGAAAATTATTCAAAAGCAATCTTGACATGTTTTACCTTATCAAAATTAATCTTAAATAAACTGCGGAGGTCGACCTCGGCACTTTTAACTGCTCGTGACTTAACTTTTGCATCATTTTTAACAGAAAGATTGATCCGATCTTCAATCCGTTGATACTCAGAATTTTGTTTCGTCAGAACCTTCGCTTGATCGCCGAATTTATTAATAATCGAAGTGACAATGCCTTCATTAGAACTTAAAATTTCGAGTTTTTTTAAATTTAATTTCGTGTCATATTCTAAAGGCTTTGAAAAAAATAGTTTTAAAGTGCCTTTGCTGTTTAGATTGGATTTTTTTGTGTCCAGCGAACTTAAATTCAGGTCGATACTAGTCTTGCTCGGAGCAAAAATTTTCATTGAAGAACCTGAAATCAAACCGTTAATAGTAACGCCAAAAACTTTATCAGGATGACTAATTGTTGTAATTTTATAATTCGTAACAGTTAAAATCTCTAATTTATCCGAGCTTTTAATCCGTTTAATAACTGTCGGACCATAATTGCGCTTTGTTGATGAAGAAAAAAAGGATCCATACGATTTTCCGATAAAATATCCGGCGACAACAGCAATTAATAAAAACAATATTGCAATGGCAACCGCTTTAATATTTTTAATAAATTTCATGCGTGGAATCCTCCACGTAATTTTTAAAAGTTTGAATGCTTTGATCGTGATCGATTTGTTTAATCTTTAAAACGTGCTGATCTTTAGAACCCTCTTGAATAAATTTATAAATAAAATTATCTCGAAAACCAATTTTATCGGCTTCTTTTGGACTATTACCATAACGAACTTCTTTAATGTTAGACCAAATAACCGCTGATAGACACATCGGGCAAGGATAACAGCTCGTATACAAGGTACAGTTTGACAAGTCACGAGTAGCTAAAACTTTGCAAGCCTTTCTAATTGCAATGATTTCCGCATGAGCGGTTGGATCAAGATCAACTAAAACCCTATTGTGAGCCGCGCAAATAATTTCCTGATCGCGAACAATAACAGCCCCAAAAGGACCGCCTTCTTTTAAAACAATATTTTCATCGGCTTGTTCGACCGCAAGTTTCATATACACTGAATCAGTCATAATTCAATTCTAACAATGATTTTCACAATCGTTAATCAGTACGACAACAGCTAATCCTTTTAAATAATTCAAATATCAATCCTTAAGAAGCTCATCATCCTTAAAATTCTGGGTTTTTTCAATAATGCCCTCATCGGTAAAACGCATCCATTTACCGTCCTTTAGTCCATCTCTGTAATGACCAATTTGCCATAAACGAGTCGTATTTTTAAAGAATTGCCATTCTCCCTGCATATTTTTGCCATCAAAAGGACCACGGGCTTTTATATTTCCACCCATAAAATAAATCGTTCGAACCCCACCAAAATCCTGAAACTTAATTTGCCCATTGCGATAATGATCAGTTTCGTCAACTATGCTGTTTTCAGAGGATTTTTTGTTTGTCTGATCAGCTATTTTTTTCTTGGCCTCAATCGCTGGTTTTCTGCTTTTGCGTTTTAAAATACCAACAACCGGTATCCCAGCATCCTTTTCTTTTTGTATTATTTTTTCTTCATCCATCGCTAAATCCAGCTCCAATTGCTCAAATTTTATTTTCATAAACCCAGGCATCCAACGATTCAAAAAGAACTTTCGAACCGAATAATCCCTGGTTCGTATTTTTTAACAAACTTAATTGATTAGCTCGTCCATTAAAGGGTCTCCAAAGAATTGCAAAGTAATATTCTCTGACGGTATTTCTCAAATGGTCAATTAACGCCTGGCAGTTACCAATTAATAAAATGGTTCTCCATCGCATTTTCTTTTCTTGCATACGAGCGCCTCCTAACTTAATTTTAATGATTGAGATAAACAATTGCATTACGAAAACGCTAGAATTAAAAGAAAAATGGGAGAAGATATGACAGGTATTACAGCTAATGATCTATTTAAATTAAAATCTACCTCGCAATTGGCTTATGCTGATGGAAAAATTTTTTTTGTGGAGAATTCCGTCGATGAAAAAAGAAACAGCTATCAGACTGAAATTAAATCAGTTGATGATAGAGGAGTTATACAGACTTGGGCTAATGGCAAAGGAATTAATTCAAATTTGGTAATCGTTCAGGAAAATCTTTATTTTACAGCCCATGATGAAATAACTAAAAAAAATCAATTATTTTCGATAAACTTTCACGGAGGAATTCCAACACAATTAACTTTTGAAAAA
The DNA here is from genome assembly GCA_004010835.2 of Oenococcus sp. UCMA 16435. Lineage (GTDB taxonomy): Bacteria > Bacillota > Bacilli > Lactobacillales > Lactobacillaceae > Oenococcus. The sequence goes on along the minus strand of CP030868.2, from coordinate 1,871,390 downwards.
ACCGATGTAATCGATTTGTTTGCCAGTCACGATGGGTCTATTCTGTTTTATCAAACAAAAAAATCTGATCTCGAAAATAAATTCAAGACCAGCGAATTCCCGAAAACGAGAGAAATTAATCGTTTGATTAATCGCTTAGACGGTGTTGGCTGGTTCGATGAAAAAGCCATTTATCGGACGTTTAAATTTGATGTTGAAAATCAAGCTGCCAACCAGATTTTTGAAAAAGACAACCCGATCAGTCTTTTGGATGTTTCCAGCAACAATCGGGAATTACTTTTTTCGGAAAAAAATCAACCGAAAAATGATTTAGATTTTGGCGAAGGTATTTATGCCTATGATCTAGCAAATAAAAAGTTAACTTTTGTTACTGAATCGGAAACAGCTGGTCAATTTTACGATGCAAAATTTTCACCGGACATTACAAAAATTCTTTTAGTTGGCAATGATGAGCACCTTGTTAACAATACAAAACAAGAATTATACCTTTACACTATCGAAAATAAAAAAATGACAAATCTTACCCGCCATGCCAATTTCGATATTGACTGTCATCTAGCAGCAGATTTTGAGCAACAGACTTCTGGTCGTGTACTCGCCTGGCTTGATAATGCAAACTATTTCTTCACAGCTGGTTATCACGGACATTCGCAGGCTTTTACCGGATCGGGAACACAATTTAGAATTGTCTACAATGAAACGAATCAGATATATGATTTTTCCCTGTTGCCCAACGCGCAAATAGCTTTTTCTGTCTCTGCACAAAACAAAGCCAACGAAATAGTTAAATTAGATCTCAAAAATAACGGCCGTTTCGAACTTTATAATCCAAATGTTAAATTTGAAGCAGCACATGAATATGCCCATGTTGAACATTTTAATTTTCAAACCGAAGACGGTTGGAACCACGATGGCTGGTATATGCAAGCTATTAATCCAAAAGATCCAAGAAACGTCCCGGTTCTTTTGTATGTCCATGGTGGCCCGCATGCAGCTTACGGTGAAAGCTTCTTTCATGAATTTCAAGTTCACGCCAGTCATGGATATGCTGTTGTTTTTGTTAATCCTCGTGGTTCGACAACCTATGGCCAAGAATTTGAAACAGCAGTAATTGGCCACTATGGAGAAAAAGATTACAGTGACGTACTTTCAGGCTTGGACTATGCTCTCGACCACTTTCCAGAACTTGATAGAACACGACAATATATCGCCGGAGGTTCTTATGGCGGTTTTATGACTAGTTGGGCTGTCGGCCATACTAATCGATTCAAAGCTGCAATCACTCAGCGTTCGGTAATTAACTGGATCTCAATGTGGGGTACTTCCGATATTGGCTGGTATTTTAATAAATCAGAATTAGGTCTCGACTTATACGATGACCAAGGCTTGGTGGAATATTGGAAAAGATCACCGCTGGCCTACGCCAAAAATGTTAAAACTCCGCTTTTAATACAGCATGGTGAATGGGATATGCGTTGCCCAATTGAACAATCCGAGCAATTCTACACTGCTCTCAAACAAAATGGCAATGAGACCAAGTTTATCCGTTATCCACAAAGCTTTCATGGAATTTCTCGAGATGGCCTGCCAAGCCTTCGTATTAAAAGATTATTCGATATTCAAGAATGGATTGATTCACACCAATAATTTTTTTAGACGATTCAGTTCCGAATCGTCTATTTTTTTATTCAAAAATCTTGCTAATGGTGTATAACTGTGACGTTTATTAAAATTCAGGTCCTTAACCTTTAATATGACTACAATCAAATTGTTTTCCGTCAAAAACAACTGGCCGATTTGTTGGAAATGTCCGCTTGAATGTTTCCCAGTTCGCCAAATACTCAATTTCACTCGATCGTTAGAACAGAAATAATTTCCATTATCATCTTGTTCAACCGGAAAACCGTAGAATAATTGGACTTTATACGCATTTTTTTTCATAATAAAAAGACCATTTGCTAGCCAAACAGTCCCTTTCTTTTTTGTGGAGTAACATTTTCTCCACGAAGATCAGCATATGTTTTCAATGCTTTTCTTTCCTTTTCGTTTAATCTTTTTGGTACTTGAACAACAACTTTGACATATTCATCACCAACCCGTGAAGAATTAACGTATGGAGCGCCCTTGCCCCGTAGTCTAAATTCTGTATCCGTCTGGGTTCCGGCCGGGATTGTCAATTCAACATCGCCATGAACAGTTTTAACATTAATTTTATCGCCAAGAGCTGCCTGAACAAAGCTAATTGGTTCCTCAAGATAAATGTTTGCTCCTTGGCGTTTAAAACCATCTTTAGAATTGCCAACAACGAATTCTACATACAAATCTCCGTAAGGTCCACCATGTGTTCCGGCTTCTCCTTGTCCAGCCAAACGCATCTGTTGACCGGTTTCAACTCCAGCTGGAATCGTAACTTTTACGCTATGCTCTTTAGAATTTCCACCGGTTTCCTGGCGGACATATTTAATCTCAGTTTCTTTTCCAAAAACAGCTTCTTCAAAAGTTAAATTGATCCGATATTGCAGATCACGGCCTTTTCTTGGTCCGTTCGGATTAAAGGAGCCACCAAACATCTGGCTGAAAATATCACTAAAATCACCAAAATCCTGACCATTAAAATTAAATCCACTCTGTTGGAAACCACCACCAAAACCACCTTGACCGTTGTTAGCGTTCGCACCAGCTTTACCATACTTGTCATAAGCTGCTCGTTTTTGCGAATCACCTAAAGTATCATAGGCCTCTTGGACTTGCTTGTACTTATCTTCAGCTCCCGGTTGATGATTGAGATCCGGATGATATTTCTTTGACATCTTCCGATAAGCATGTTTTATTTCATCCTGACTGGCGTCTTTAGCCACACCAAGAATTTTGTAATATTCTTCATTATCCATAATTATGTAGGTTGGGAATTTCACCCAACAATTTTATTAATTACTTTTTATCGTCTGGATTGACTTCTTTAAAATCGCCATCAACAGTTTTACCATCGTCACCGGTCTTACCGTCGCTATCAGGACCAGTTTGTCCAGCCTTCCCGGTTTGTCCGGTAGCACCCGATTGCGGCCCAGCCTGCTGATAAAGTTTTACAGCTAATGCTTGAGCAGCCTTTTCAAGAGCATCTTTCTTATCTTTTAAGGTCTCGGTATTATTTGAATCCTTAGCTTTTTTCAATTCATCCAAAGCGTCTTGTACTGGTTTTTTATCAGAATCGCCAAGCTTGTCGCCAACATCTGACAAAGTCTTTTCGCTGGAGAAAATCAATTGATCAACTTGGTTATGCAAGTCGACTTCATCTTTCTTTTTCTTATCAGCTTCTTCGTTGGATTCGGCATCTTTAACCATCTTATTGATTTCGTCTTTGGAAAGACTACCAGGATTTTGAATCGTAATTTTTTGGCTCTTACCAGTTCCTTTATCCTTAGCAGAAACTGAAACAATTCCATTACGATCAATATCGAAGCTAACTTCAATTTGTGGTACACCACGTGGCGCTGCAGGAATATCCGTCAATTGAAAATTACCAAGTGTCTTGTTGTCAGCCGCCATCGGACGTTCACCTTGTAAAACGTGAATATCAACAGCCGGTTGGTTATCAGCAGCAGTTGAGAAAACCTGCGACTTAGAAGTTGGAATGGTTGTATTGCGGTCAATTAACTTGGTCATTACACCACCCATTGTCTCAATACCTAATGACAGAGGAGTAACATCAAGCAAAACGACATCCTTGACATCACCAGTAATAACAGCACCTTGAATTGCGGCACCAAGAGCAACAGCCTCATCGGGGTTAATTGAATGGTTTGGTTCCTTACCGGTTAATTCTTTAACTGAATCTTGAACGGCCGGAATACGAGTTGAACCACCATTCAAGATAACCTCATTAATATCAGAGAAACTTAAACCGGCATCTTTCATCGCATTTTGAACTGGGCCCTTAGCACGGTCAACCAAATCGGCAGTTAACTGATTGAATTGCGCACGTGTTAGGGTCTTGTCAATATTCAAATTCTGATGAATAAATGGAAGTAAAATCTGTGCTTCATTAGCAGACGATAAGGTCTTTTTAGCTTTTTCTGCCTCGTCTTTCAAACGCTGAAGAGCCAAAGAGTCGGCTGAAAGATCAACTCCATTCTCTTTTTTGAAGTCTTCAACAAGCCAATCGATTACTTTTTGATCGAAATCATCACCACCAAGATGAGTATCGCCGTTAGTCGACAGAACTTCAAAAACACCGTCGCCTAATTCCAGGATAGAAACATCAAAAGTTCCCCCTCCAAGATCGTAAACGAGAATTTTTTGATCTTTGTCCAACTTGTCCAAGCCAAAAGCTAAAGCAGCGGCAGTTGGTTCGTTAATAATACGTTGAACATTCAAACCGGCGATTTTTCCAGCATCCTTAGTCGCTTGACGCTGTGCATCATTAAAGTAAGCCGGTACCGTAATAACGGCATCTTTAACTGCCTCACCAAGATAATCTTCCGCATACTTTTTAATATATTGCAAGATCATCGCAGAAATTTCTTCAGGGCGATATTCCTTACCGTTTGCCTTAACACGGTAACTGCTTTCTCCCATATGACGCTTGATAGATGAAATTGTTTCCGGATTAACAATCGCCTGGCGCTTTGCAACATCTCCTACCTGAATTTCACCGTTTTTAAAAGCAACGACTGATGGAGTAGTCCGTCCACCATCCGGGTTTGTAATAATTTTTGGCTGACTGCCTTCCATAACGGCAACAGCTGAATTAGTAGTTCCTAAATCAATACCAATAATTTTTGACATTTAAAGTCCTCCTCATTTTGTATAAACACTAACCATTGCCGGACGTAGCACCCGGTCATGTAATTGGTAACCCTTTTGCAAAACAATAGCAACTGTATCTTCTTTTTGTTTTTTAGGATCATCAATCGGTGTCTTTTGAATTGCATTGTGAAGATTTGGATCAAACTGGTCCCCAGCTTTGCCAATTTCAACAATACCGTTATCTGTCAAAGCATTACTCAAGGATTTATAAGTTAATTCAATACCATCCTGAATTTTTTTCGAAGCAGGATCATCAACACTAACAGATAATGCACGCTCTAAATTATCAAGTGCCGGCAAAATACTTTTTGCCAAACCTTGTCCTTCATACTTAAGAATATTAGCACGCTCTTTACTAAAACGCTGCTGCATATTCTGCATCTCTGCTTCAGCACGATAAAACTTATCCTCATAATCAACCGCCGGAGCAGTCTCGCTTGAAGCAGTCGAAGAATCTGAAGCTGACGAAGTGGCACTTTCATCTGTTGCCGCCTTTGAATCACGCTTTGATCCCTTCACCGCTTTTTCGATTTCTTCTTCAGTCGCTGATTGACTGTCTTTTTCTGCTTGCGATTTCTTTTTTTCTACCAAAAGATCACCTCAATTCGTACCTGAAAATAATAAACAATATTGGTCAAATAGTCAAGATTGGTCAAACATTTTCTTTGAGATAAAATTAAATCATGACAAAAATTTCAATTAGATTGGCAAAAGAAAGCGATATTCCTGAAATTATGGAAATTATACGAGCAGCAAAATCTCGCTTAAAGGCTGCCGGTTCTCCTCAGTGGCAAGGAGAATACCCAAATAAAAATTCCTTCAAAACAGATATCAATAAAAATTGGTCCTACCTATTAATCGTCGACAAAAAAATTGCCGGAGTTGCTGCTCTAATGCAGGTTCCGGAAGCGAGTTATGCAAAGATTGAAAATGGAAGTTGGCTGCAGGCAAATAATTTGCACTATACAACAATTCACCGAATCGCAATTTCCGATCAATTTATTGGCCGCCATCTGGCAACAATTTTCTTTCAACTGTTAATTAAAGAGTCAGAAAGGCTTGACTTTAATCAGGTTCGTTTTGATACTCACCGCCTTAATTACGCCATGCAGCATCTTGGTGAAAAACTATCATTTCAAAAACGAGGCATCATTTACGTTAACGAATATCAAGACAACGCCAGGATTGCTTATCAATTAATAATTAATCAATAATTCAAAAAATCAAAAATAATTTTCGATTTTTGGCGATTTGTTTAAAATGTGCAAACTATCTATTTGGTCTTGTTTTAGTTGATCAACTAGTTCTTCGGCATTTGCGTATTTTATCTGTTCTCTTAAGAACGCGATCCAGTAAACAATAATTTCTTCATCATAAATATCATCCGAAAAATCAAACAAATTAATTTCAATCGTTATTGGATTATCGCTGCCAAAAGTTTCATTATGGCCAATCGAAGCCATCCCGTCAAAAATCTTACCCGCAAGTGGCCCAGTAACAATTTTTGTTTTAACAGCATAAACAGCACTTTTCGGTAATAATTGTTTTTCCTCTAAAGCTTGATTGGCAGTTGGAAAACCAATCTTCCGACCAATTTGATTACCATGGACCACAAAGCCGACCGTCTGAAATTGATAACCCAGCAATTGGTTAACAGCCTGAAGATTCCCATCAAATAGTAGACGTCGAATTCTTGTTGATGAAATTTTGCCAAAATAATCAGCACACCCCCCAATTGTTAGAACTTTAAAACGTCCGTCAGCATATCCGGGTAGATGTTTCATGTCCGCTATTTCTTTAAGGGATCCATAAGTATGGTCAAAACCGGCAACAACAACCGCAGCACCAAGTTTGGCCAAGTAATTGTCAACATAATCCTTTGGGTTTTGATCACCGAACTCTAAACTATAATCAATCAAAAAAACTGTATCGACGCCGATTTTATCAAGCATCTGCATTTTTTGTCGAAATGGAAGGATCGGAACTTTTAAAATTGGATCGTTAATATAGAAACCTGTCGGTGACTGTGAATACGTTAAAATAGCTAGCTTTAAATGCTGTTCGTCAGCAATTTTTTTAGCTTGCTTAATGACAGTTTGATGGCCCAAATGGAGACCATCAAAGTAACCCATTGCCAAAACAAATTCTTTTTTTTTGTTGCTGTATCTGTTCGGAAACTTTAAATTAATTATCTTCATGAATCAACATCTTTCTTGGCTTATAAAGTCCATCATGATTTTCATAAATAGCCTGGAAACTATTGTTGTAAAAAATTTTAATCGGTGAAACGGAAATTGGCAGTCCCTTTAACCAACCACCGTTTTTAGCCAGTTGCCAATCGTCGCTATTAATTGAATATTTTGGTAATGTTGGCAGGAGCTTCTCCATTGGAACAATAAATTGGTTCGGTTCCTTACTAGCCAATATTTCCTCTAAATTATTTGCATTTTTAACGTGATAGCTGTCAGCTTCAATTCGCCTTAATTTCAGCATCGTCGCAGGAAGACCCAATTTTGAACCAAAATCTTCAATTAAAGTTCGTATGTAAGTCCCTTTCGAGACAGTTGCAACAAAATTAATATATTCCTGACCTTTATTAATATCGAATTTTGATCCGCCTACCTGACAAAATTCTGTCACTTCAATTTTTCTAGCTTTTCTTTCGACAGTTTCGCCCTTCCGAGCCAGTTCGTATAAATGTTTTCCACCTACTTTAACAGCAGAATACATCGGCGGAATTTGCTCGGAAATTCCAAGAAAACTATCAAAAGCAGTCTTTTTTTTAATATCGGCAATTGCTTCTTTCAAAGCGCGTATCTCAATAACTTGGCCGTCCATATCCTGAGTATCGGTTTTTAATCCGAGAATCAAAGTGCCACGATATTGTTTCTGATTTTCCTGAAGATAATCAATTAATTTTGTTGCTTTGCCAAGAACAATTACAAGTAAACCAGTTACGGACGGGTCTAGAGTCCCAGTGTGTCCGATTTGCTTTTGTTGAAACACTTTTCTTAATTTAGCAACCACATCAAAACTGGTCAATCCTGCTGGTTTATCAACCAAAACAATTCCGTTATACATTTATATCTCCCCTATCAAATTATCAACGAGACCGACTAAAACATCGACAATTACAGATATTTTAAAAACCAGGATATCCCAAGAAATCCAACGACTCACGATTACAATTTTACTTCAGCAGGCAAGTAGTTTAAAAAAATATTTTATTGGCACAATTTTATACTTAAGAAATTAACGACCAGCCGATACTATTAAGACACAAAAAAAGCGAGCTAAAGCCCGCTTTTATTTATCTGATTATTCTTTACCAGAATTCTTAATAATATCTTCTTGGACATTGCGAGGAACAGCTTCATAGTGATCGAAGAACATCTGGAATGTTCCACGCCCCTGTGTTGCTGAACGCAAAGTCGTTGTGTAACCAAACATCTCAGCCAAAGGAACTTTAGAAGTTACTGTAACAGTATTTCCATGGGTTTCCTGGTCTTCAATCATTCCACGACGAGCCGACACGTGTCCCATAACATCGCCAAGATTATCAATTGGACTAACAATCGAAACTTTCATGATTGGCTCAAGGATAACGGCACCAGCTGTTTTAGAGGCTGCACGCAAAGACATTGAGGCAGCGATCTTGAAAGCTGCTTCAGAAGAATCGACTTCATGATAACTACCATCATAGAGTTTAGCCTTCAAATCAACCAATGGATAGCCAGCCAAAGGACCGGACTGCATTGCTTCTTTTAGGCCCTGCTCAACGGCTGGAATATACTCACGAGGCACAACACCACCAACGATTGCATTGTCGAATTCGAAACCTTTACCTTCGTCGTTAGGCGAGAACTCAATCCAAACATCACCATACTGACCTTTTCCACCAGACTGGCGAATATATTTACCTTGAGCCTGTACCGTCTTAGTGAAGGCTTCACGGTAAGCAACCTGCGGAGTACCAACATTAACATCGACATTAAATTCACGGCGCATACGATCAACCATGATATCAAGGTGCAACTCACCCATTCCGGAAATCAAAGTCTGACCGGTTTCTGGGTTTGTTTCAGCATGGAAAGAAGGATCTTCTTCAGACAACTTTTGCAAAGCTTCAGCCATCTTCTCCTGGTCAGCCTTCGTCTTTGGTTCAACGGCCATCTGAATAACCGGATCAGGGAATTCCATTGATTCAAGAACTAACGGATGGTCAACCGAAGTCAAAGAGTCACCAGTTGAAGTTGATTTTAGGCCAATAGCGGCAGCAATATCACCGGAAAAGACTTCATCGATCTCGGTACGCGTGATTGCATGCATTTGTAATAAACGACCAACACGTTCACGTGTATCCTTGGTCGTATTTTGAACATATGATCCAGATTTCAATGTTCCCGTATAAACACGTAAGAAAGTCAAACGACCAACATAAGGATCAGTCATAATCTTGAAAGCCAAAGCAGCAAAAGGCTTTTTATCATCAGCCATCAAGTCAACTTCTTTACCTGTATCCGGATCCGTTGCAGTGTAAGGACGAACTTCAAGTGGCGATGGCAAATAGTCGACAACCGCATCCAATAAAAGCTGAACGCCTTTATCTTTGTAGGCTGATCCAGCCAAAACTGGATAGAATTTCAAAGCAAGCGTTGCGCGACGAATAGCCGCCTTTAAATCAGCGATGGAAATATTCTCTTCACCAAGATACTTTTCCATTAGTTGATCATCAACATCAGCAACCGCTTCAATTAATTCATCACGCTTCTCTTCAACTAAATCCTTTAAATCATCAGGGATTGGACGCTTCTCCCATTCGGTTCCCAATTTATCGTCAGGATACCAGGCTTCACGCTGAATCAAGTCGATTACACCAGCGAAATCATCTTCGGCACCAATTGGCCATTGAATGGCTTTAGCATTAACATCGAGTCGCTCCTTAAGTGAATCAACCGACATTTGGAAGTCAGCTCCCAGTTTGTCCATCTTGTTAACAAAAACCAGACGTGGAACAGCATAAGTGGTTGCCTGACGCCAAACGGTTTCAGTCTGCGGCTCAACACCGGCAGCTCCATCCAAAACAGCAATCGCCCCATCCAAAACACGTAACGAACGTTCAACTTCAATCGTAAAATCAACGTGGCCAGGGGTATCGATGATATTAACACGGTATGGAGTATCTTTCCATTGCTCGTGGAAACCATGCCAAATAGCAGTGGTTGCAGCTGATTGGATAGTAATTCCACGTTCTTTTTCCTGATCCATGAAATCCATTTGCGAAGCACCATCATGGGTTTCACCAATTTTATGAATTTTTCCCGTGTAATAAAGAATACGTTCAGTCGTTGTCGTCTTACCGGCATCGATATGAGCCATAATTCCAATATTGCGGGTCCTCTCTAGAGGGAATTCACGAGTATCCATATAATCTCCTTCTTAATCACCAACGATAATGGGCAAAGGCACGGTTAGCCTCGGCCATTTTGTGAGTATCGTCGCGTTTCTTCACTGAAGCTCCGGTGCCGTTGGCTGCATCCATGATTTCTTTTGAAAGACGCTCTTCCATTGTCCGTTCAGAACGCAAACGCGCATATTGAACAATCCAGCGAAGGCCTAAAGTCGTCCGACGCTCGGGACGAACCTCGATAGGAACCTGATAGTTCGAGCCTCCAACACGGCGAGCCTTAACTTCAAGGACAGGCATAACATTTTCCATTGCTTGTTGAAATACTTCCACCGGATCATTACCAGTCTCGGACTGAATACGATCGAAAGCTTTGTAGAGGATAGATGAAGCGGTTCCACGTTTTCCATCAAGCATTAACTTGTTGATTAAACGACTAACAAGTTTTGAATTATAAATTGGGTCTGGCAACACTTCTTGTTGCTTTGTATAAGCTTTTCTAGGCATTGGTCTACTCCTTTACTTCTTTGGCCGCTTTGCGCCGTATTTTGATCGTCCATTCATACGGCCTTCAACTCCGGCAGTATCAAGGGCACCACGAATGATATGGTAACGAACACCAGGAAGATCCTTGACACGTCCACCACGGATCAAAACAACAGAATGTTCCTGAAGATTATGACCAATTCCTGGAATATAAGCAGTAACTTCGTACTGGTTTGAAAGACGAACACGAGCGTACTTACGAAGAGCCGAATTGGGCTTTTTAGGCGTCATTGTTCCGACACGGGTAGCAACACCACGCTTTTGTGGGGCGGTATTGTTGGTTTGTTTTCTGGACATAGAATTATATCCAAAGTTCAAAGCTGGAACCTTAGACTTGAATGTCTTTGGCTTGCGAGGCTTGCGAACTAATTGGTTAATAGTTGGCATATATTTCTCCTAAATAATTGATAATACTGGGTTTCTCTTGCTTTTTTTATGACCTGTCCACAGTACCAGGCGTGTCCCAAATTGGACTTTAAAAAATGCTTTTAACCGCACAAAAGCGCAAGAAAGCACGTAAATAGTGTATAACATCCCCGGCGAACCGTCAACAGTAATCAAAGACCGACCGGCAAGAAAATAGATATTTTTAATATCGAATACTTTAACCTAAAATAAATGTATGAACAAGCAACCTTTGGCCTATCGAATGCGGCCGAAAAAAATTGAAGACGTTGTTGGCCAACAGCAGTTAATAGGTAAAGGAAAAATAATTTGGCGGATGGTACAGGCTCACCGTCTTTCTTCTATGATACTGTATGGCGAACCCGGAACCGGAAAAACATCAATCGCTTCAGCGATTGCCGGCTCGACAGAATTGTCATTTCGGATCTTAAATGCTGCAACGGATGGAAAAAAGGAACTTCAAGAAGTCGCTGAAGAAGGCAAAATGTCGGGTTCGGTTATTTTACTGCTCGATGAAATTCACCGATTGGATAAAACAAAACAAGATTTCCTTCTACCCCACTTGGAATCAGGAAGAATTATTTTAATTGGTGCAACTACTGAAAATCCCTATTTATCAGTCACACCCGCAATTCGATCGCGAACACAAATTTTTCACGTTGAACCGCTTTCAGAAAAAGATATCAAAACTGCAATCGATCGTGCTTTATCAGATAAAGAAAATGGATTGGGAAATTATAATATCAAATTGGATAGTCAGGCAAAAAATCATCTTTCAACTGCAACCAACGGCGACTTAAGAAGCGCCTTAAACGGTTTGGAATTAGCTGTTCTATCCACCAAAGCAAATGGAAAAGATAAAGAAATTCACATCAGTCTGCCAATTATCGAAGAAACGATTCAACGCAAATCGATGTCCGGGGACAAAAACGGAGATGCTCATTACGACGTTATTTCGGCTTTTCAAAAATCAATTCGTGGATCAGATGCAGATGCCGGTATTTATTATCTTGGAAGAATCCTCGAAGCCGGTGATTTAGTAATTGCTGCTCGCAGGCTTTTAGTGATTGCCTATGAAGATATCGGTCTAGCTAATCCAAATGCAGCTGCACACACTGTCCAGGCCGTCACCGCTGCTCTTCAACTCGGCCTCCCGGAAGCAAGAATTCCTCTAGCCAATGCGGTCATCGAATTAGCATTGTCGCCAAAATCAAACTCAGCTTATGGAGCTATCAACAGTGTTATTAGCGACATCGAAAAGGGTAATACCGGTGAAGTACCAATTCACTTGAAGAATACAAGAAATTGGGGAAAAACAAAAGATCAGCAAATAGATTATTTATATCCACACGATTATCCAAACGACTGGATAGCCCAACAATATTTACCCGACAAGATAAAGGATAAAAGATATTTCGCTGCCAAAGGAAATTCTAAATTCGAACAAATCTTATCCGAAACATATAATAAATTAAAAGAAAATCAACAGAGCGGCCTAAAAAATTGAAACAGTTGATTACAGCAAAGCAACATTCCGTAAAAGAATTAACAATTAAAAAGTCACGCTTTATTTCTGATATATATCCGGTAAAAGAAGAACAAGAAGCTAAAAAGTTAATCGAAAGTACCCGACAAAAAAATCCAAATGCTAATCATATCGTTTTTGCTTATACAATTGGTCTTAATCAGGAAATCCAAAGAATGTCCGATAACGGTGAACCTGTTGGAACGGCTGGAAAACCGGTTTTAGATTCGATCGCAAAAAATAATTTGGTTGATGTTTTAATAACTGTTACCCGCTACTTTGGCGGAATCAAATTGGGAGCCGGTGGCTTGATTCGTGCTTATTCCCAGTCAGCTTCTCAAGCCATCGAAATTGCAAAACTGGTCACTTTAGTAAAGTATGATCGACTTCAATTGATTTTTGACTACTCTTCAATCGACAAACTTAAATATTTTATAGAAAAACAAAGAGCGACAATTCTAGAGACTGGCTACCAAACAAAAGTCGAAGCAGTTATACTAGTTGAATCAAAAGACAGTCAAGATTTTCAAAAACAGCTAAGGAATTTATTTTCCGGAAAAATAAAAGCAAAAAAGATAGATGAAGAACTCCGACCATCAATAATCGAGAATGAATAAATTTTTGAGATATCTTAATAAAAAAGTTATCGCTGCTTGATGAAAATAAACAGCTGATATAATATGAATAAGCACTTGGCTGTACGCGTTGGACTTAACTATCAGTTTTTGCCTTACAACTATTGACCAGGGAATAGCGGTGATTGTCTAAGGCAGGCCTTTTCATTTGGACGCCCGCAGCATGATCTTGGTTCCCACCTTTTATTCAGGGGTCAAAATCTGCAAGTCAGCTAACGGCAGCATCGGTGTCGGCATCCGCTTGACGGGTGCTTTTTTTATACGCAAAATGTAGAATTTAATTTATGAACATTATTGGAATCATCTTAGCAGGGGTCGATCTGGTTTTGGGATCCTTTTTATTAACTCAACAAAAAAAATTATTGCTCTGGGAAGCAAAAAGCTATCCGCAGATCAAAAAAATAACTCTTTACAACGGTTTGGTTCTGTTGATATTGGGAGTAATTACGATTGCCGGAATTTTTTTCGGGAATCGAATTATTTTATTGATTTGTGCAATCTTAAGTATGATTTTTGCCTGGAGTTTTCTTTACCAGCTATATAAATTAATGAATTCAGGTCAACAAAAAAACGGAAATTAATTCCGCTTTTTATTTATTCTTCTTTAATTCAAATTTTGACGAATTTGAGCTTTCATAAACAAACGAGTCGTATCATACTCGATATCATCGATCATCTTGTTGTAGGTACTAAAAGCTGCTGTTTGGTATTCAATCAGTGGATTATATTGTCCATAAGAACGAATCATGACCGATTGACGCAAACGATCCATATCATCAATATGCTGCATCCAGTGTTGATCGATTGCACGTAACATAATCGTTTTTTCAAAATTAACCATTTGTTCTTTATCAGACAACGCATCTTGCTTTGCAAAAAATTCGCGGTTGGCTAAATCGTATAATAAATCCTTAATCTCATTCAAACTTTTATCGTTCAAATCAACAACTGTCACCTCTCCGGAATTGTCTAGGGCATTATCAACAAAATCAACAATTGACAAAAGGTCCCAATCTTTTTCTTGACCAGTCGTATGAGCGTTGACAACCCGATCAATCGTCCGATAAACCATTGGCAAAAAAATGCTCTTTAACGATTCAGTCGACTTCATGATTTCAGTTCTTTCATCGTAGATAATTTCCCGTTGCTGACGCATAACATCATCGTATTGAAGGACTTGCTTACGAGTATCGTAATTGTTCCCCTCAACCCGTTTTTGGGCCGATTCGATTGAACGAGAAATCATCCGATTCTTAACGACTGAATCATCATTGTCAAGATTCATCCGCTGCATCATCTGTTTAATTCGGTCGGCACCGAAGCGAACCATTAAATCATCTTCCAAACTTAGATAAAAACGAGAAAATCCAGGATCTCCCTGACGTCCGGAACGTCCACGCAACTGGTTATCAATTCGACGAGACTCATGACGTTCGGTTCCAATAACGGCTAATCCACCAAGATCAGCCACTCCGGGACCCAATTTAATATCAGTTCCACGCCCAGCCATGTTGGTTGCGATCGTTACAGCACCGCGTTGGCCGGCTTGAGCAACAATTTCCGCTTCTCTGGCATTATTTTTGGCATTCAAAACATTATGCTGAATACCTTTTTTATCAAGCATCTGTGAGAGAAGCTCGGAAGTATCGACCGAAACAGTTCCCACCAAGACCGGTTGGCCTTTTTTATGAAGCTGATCAATTTCGTCAACAACAGCATTGAACTTGCCACGCAAATTAAAATACAGAACATCCGGTTCATCGACTCGCTTGACTGGTTCGTTAGTCGGAACCTGAACAACTTCCATGTTATAAATTTCTTTTAGTTCTTCCTCTTCGGTTTTAGCTGTTCCGGTCATACCAGAGATTTTTTTATACATTCTAAAGAAATTCTGCAGAGTGATCGAAGCCAGAGTCGTACCTTCGCCTTGGATCTCGACTCCTTCTTTGGCCTCAAAAGCTTGATGAAGGCCGTCGGACATTCGAGTTCCCTCGGAAATACGGCCAGTAAATTGGTCAATTAACTTGACCTCGCCATCACGAACCACGTAATCCTTATCGCGAAAGAAGGAATAATTAGCACGTAAAGCCGTTTCAATAAAATGAGCCAATGCAACATTTTTATCATCATATAGGTTATCAATATTGAAGAAAATTTCAGCCTTATGAATTCCCTGGTTAGTCAGCATAGCGGTCTTCTGCTCTTCATCAACCGTATAATCTTTATCTTCTCCCTCGTCAAGGGTCTTAACAAAACGATCGGCTCTTTGATAAAGCATATTCACGTTATCGGAAGAACCACCAATAATCAAAGGTGTACGGGCCGAATCAATCAAAATAGAATCAGCCTCATCAATCAAGACATAATTCAAGGAACGAACAACCCTTTCTTTCATGGTCTGAGCCATATTATCACGCAAATAATCAAAACCAATAGCCGAATTAGTCGTATAGGTAATATCACAAGCAAAAGCGGCCCGTTTTTCATCATTTGGCATGTCGTTTAAGTTAACGCCGATCGAGAGACCCATAAATTTATATACCTGCCCCATTTCTTCGGCTTGATATTGAGTCAAATACTCATTAACAGTAACAACATGGACGCCATCGCCCGGCAAAGCATTAAGATAAACCGGCATCGTTGCGGTTAAGGTCTTACCTTCACCAGTCTTCATTTCGGCAATATTACCGCCATGCAAAACAGCTCCACCAATAATCTGGACCCTAAATGGATAAAGGCCTAAAACTCGTTTATCGGCTTCGCGAACTGCTGCGAAAGCCTCTGGTAAAAGCTGGTCGAGTGTTTCTCCTTCTTTGTAACGATTTTTAAATTCATCAGTTTTAGCTTGCAACTGCTTATCGGATAAAGTAGCCATTTCATCGGCATGCGCCTCTGTTAAATCAGCTAAATGTTCATATCTATGCAACTGACGTTTTGGATTTTCAATTAACTTTTTAACTGGATTAACCAAATTAACTCCTCTGCCTAAAAAAGACATAATTTCACTGATAAATATTATAGCAACTAAGACATAAATATTCTAACGGGCCAAAGTAATACTAGTAACTTTTTTCACCCCGGCCTTATATAAAACCATAGCGGCCTGGTGAAGAGTCATTCCGGTAGTATAAACATCATCAAGCAGCAGTACCGATTTATTTTTGATGGAAACTTCATCAAGGTAAAATAAATTTTCTTTTTCCAAACGTTGATGTCGATTTAATTTCGAAACCTGTTCTTTTGGTTTAACTTGAAGAATCCCAGTTGCCATTTCGTTTTTGGCAAAATCAAAAAGGCCTGTCACTTGATTAAATCCTCGTGTTTTTAATGTCTTTTCACTGATTGGAATCGGAATGACAAAATCAGATTTGACAACTTGCTTTTTAAATTTATCAGCCAATTTTTCTAAAAAAACTAGCCGTAACCTATAATCGCCAACGAATTTATACTGATGCATAAATTCTTTCATCCAATCGTTGTAACAAATCAAAGAACGATTGGATAAATTGAAATCAAATTTTTTTCGCCAATATAAACAATCCTGGTAAACTTGCGCCGCTGAAATTCGGCCACAATCTTCACATTTTTTGCCGGAAAGTAATTCGATTTTATTACGACAGTCTCGACACAAAGGATTAACGTTTAAATTTGGCCAGATTAAATCAGAAAAACAGCGATCATCATGAAACAAATTGTCGCATACTAAACAATTATTGAGCATTATTAAGCTGTTTTAGACCTTTTTTATTCATGAAACGAATCTGTCGAGCCGCTTGTGTTAAAACTTGCGTTTTCTCTTCGATCAAAGCTAAAACCAAGCCGCTTGGACGGTCCCTATTGCGACCAACCCGTCCGGCAATTTGAACAATTGCATTGATCGAAAAAATTTGATTGTCGGCACCAAGAATAATTACGTCAATTCCCGGAAAAGTTACCCCACGTTCAAGAATTGTTGTCGTAACAAGAAATTGGATTTTTTTGTCTCGCATTTGCTGAACTTTGTTTTTTCGATCGGGATCGGATGCGTGAACAAAAAGACCCTTAATTGCAAAAAAACTTTCAATAGCTTTTAAAGTATTTTTTAAATCATTAACTTTTGGCACGAATAGCAAAAATCGTTGACCATTTTTTTGATATTTCTTGATTTGGATCTTCAATTTTCTTGGCAAATGATTTTTCATTATTTGCTTGCGCCAATCACCGACTCGTGAAAAAGTTAATTCAGGCAGGAGATGCTGGTGAAATCTCAACGGGAGAAAAGAAGTATTCAACTGATTTTTTTGATAAGCATCAATTAATTTTTTTGTCGGTGTTGCCGTCAGATAGATCGTCGATCCGATCTTCTTTCTTGCACGAAAAGCAGCTGATTCCAATATCGAATCACCACGAAAAGGAAAAGAATCAACTTCATCAATAATCAATAAATCAAAGGCATGCGAAAATTTAAGTAATTGATGAGTCGTTGCTAAAACTAATTTTGTATAATGATATTCTTCCGGTGTATCTCCATATAAAAGCACCAAATCAAGTTTGGAAAAAGCCTTTCTTAAACGCGGCGCAAGTTCTAAAATAACATCAATTCTTGGAGAAACAACTGCAACACGACCACCCTTTTTAATTACGTGATCGATCGCCGGAAAAATCATTTCTGTTTTTCCAGCGCCCGTCACTGCCCAAATTAATCGATTAGTTTTATTATTGATCGAAGCAATTATCTCGCCAGAAACTTTCTGCTGCTGACTGGTTAGCTGTCCATCCCAATCCAGACAGCTCTTTTGTTCTTCGCCACAAATATCCTCAGCGTACCAAAAACAGTTTAAACTCGAATTTCGACCCATTTTTAAGCATGTGGTACAAAAATATTCTTGATTCGGTAAAGGGCAAACAGTCCGTTGCCTGCAACGTTGACATCGACCATTTTTATCAAAAGACGGTAATACTTTTATTCGTTGATCCTCAACACTCTCAAAACGAAATTTCAAAACAAGCCGACCATAATAATTAGAAATATCTTCCACAAGTTTTTATTACGAATTTTTTGAGAAAAAACAAAATTTTAATAATATTTTTTTATCAAAATTAACAATTAGTAAAAATTATTAATGCTTAATAAACATTATTCTAAAAAAGCTTGATAAAGGTTCAACAAAGCGTTAGATTAATGCTACTTAATAAAAAAAGTGAATAATTTAACTAGGAGGTTATTATGTCACGTAAACTTGCAATCATCGGCTTAGGCCATGTTGGATCAACGGTTGCTCATCAGATTGTCAGCACTGGTTTGGCTGATGATTTGGTCTTAATCGATACTAATGAAGCAAAAGTCAAAGCCGACGCACTTGATTTTGAGGATGCAATGGCTAACTTGCCTTATCATACAAATATTTTTGTCAACGATTATGCTGAATTAAAGGATACCGATGTAATTATTTCGGCTCTTGGAAATATCAAGCTTCAAGATAATGCCAACGATGACCGTTTTGCCGAACTGCCCTTCACGAGTAAGGCGGTTGTTAACGTTGCCGAAAAAATAAAAGCGTCTGCTTTTAATGGAAAAATTATCGCTATTACAAATCCGGTTGATGTAATTACTTCAATTTATCAAAAAATCACTGGCCTGCCGAAAAAACATGTTCTTGGAACCGGGACTCTGTTGGATTCTGCAAGGATGAAACGAGCAGTGGCTAAAAGACTGAAGATCGACCCGCGTTCAGTGGTCGGCTACAATCTCGGAGAACACGGAAATTCTCAGTTTACAGCCTGGTCAACGGTTCGGGTTCTCGGCAAAAAGATCAGCGAGATCGCGGTTAATAAAAAATTGGATCTGGATGAAATTAACAAGGAAGCCAAAATCGGCGGTTACACAGTCTTCCACGCTAAAAAATACACTAATTACGGAATCGCTAGTGCTGCAGTTGCTTTGTATCAAGCAATTGTCAGTAATTCAATGACTGAAATGCCAGTTTCGAATTACCGAGAAGAATATCAATCCTACTTATCGTATCCAGCAATTGTCGGTCGTGATGGTATCGCTGAACAGCTACACCTTAATTTAACTGAAGAAGAATCAAAAAAACTGCAAATCTCAGCAGATTATATTAAAAATAAGTATGCAGAAAGTATGAAATAATTTTTAAAGCGGTGCAAAACCGCTCTAGTTATCCTTTTGTTAGTCAAGGAAGCTAGAGCGGTTTTAGTTTGTTTTTTTAATTTAAAATAATTTATCTTTCCGATGCCCTATACCCGGCATCGATAACTTCTTGAACCGTTTTAAATCTGGCTGCAACATTCTTAATTCTGTTGTAATAAGGATCACCCGGCAAGTGATAAATCTTAGTTCCCCTTTCTTCATTAATTACACCTAGAATAGTTCCTTGGCCATTTGCATCTTCGTAAACCTGTTCGCCATTATTCTGGTTTGCAGCCACGGTCGCAGCCGCTTGAGAAGATGCTCTATACCTTGAGGCCGCAAGAATTTGAGAAGATCTTGCGCTTTCCGCGGCCGCGGCAGCCTGAGAAGACGCTGCAACAGAAGCCGCAACTGATTGAGAAAATGCTGCGCTGGAAGAAGCCGCCGATATTGACGCTGCTTGAGAAGAACTGCTTTCTTCGCTTACTGATATTGAAGCTTTTTGAGCACTAACAAGTTCAAGAATATATTGAGGTGTTCCATTAACTAATTTGCCATTCTTAAAGGATAAATTTTGTTTTCCATAATATAAAGAATTGCCTGTTTCGCGTGTCGGTTTCCCCAAAAGCTTAATAACGTAATCTTTAGTCATTCCTAAAGATAATTTTTTGAAATCATACTTTTTATGTTTTTTTGAGCTTACGCTCTTATTATTCTTAGCTTTGGAAACTTTTTGTTTATTCTTTTCAATCGATTTAACAGACTTAACAGAATCGGCCATCTGGCTTGATTGCTTGGAAGATCCTGACCCCATAAATGAGAATAGAAAAAGAAAGAAAAATAAAATCGATATAGAGATACCAATTCTTTTTGCTTTCTTTGTCGAAAAAATACGATTAAACCGTTTCAAAAAAACGTCTGGAATATTTTTTGAATTCCAATTTTTTAATTTATTTTCCGAATCCCTTAAACTTTTATTATTTTCAAAATGTGATTTTACAATCAAAATATTCTTATTGATCCATTTTTTAAAATCACCAAAATCATTCTTATTTTTAGCCACTCCAAATAAATCGGGTTATTTTTTAAATAGCTCGCTCTCCTAACATAAAAATCTCTCTATTGTTTTTTAACAATTGTTAAAAAACAATTATAATTATCGCTCAAAACAATGAAAAGCATTCCGAATAATTTTAATTCCGAAACTTATAATAAATTTACAAAAACTAGATAACAAAATTTAATAACTATATCCTTTTAAAAAAAGACAAATAAAAAACCTCTAATCCCTTAGACATTTTTTAGCCATTCACTATTGGATTCCGGTTTTAAAATTGCTGCCATAATCATCTTTACCACTGTATCTAAAGAAGTATCTTTCTGATCTATTGTTCGATTGGTTATTCCTTTTGCATAAAAGTAAATCGTATTAAAAATCAACGCACGAGGAACTTCGACTGTACTTGTTCGTAAAATTTGAGAAGAAGCACTTTCGCGAAGTAATCTTTGGATCTTTTGATTAGCCAAACCCTTTTGTGATTCCGTTAAACCAATTTTAATATTCGAAGAGCGTTGAATAATATCAATTACAGAAATCGTATTTGGTCGTTCGATTGAAAAATCATATAAAGCCCTTGTATACTGCTCCATTTTTATCAAAAGCGAAGAATCTTCAGCAACACGCCGATTGGCGTATAAACTCAATTCATTTACAGCAACCAAATAAACCTGCTGCAACAAATCTCGTTTGTTTTTAAAATACAAATAAATATTGGATTGAGCAATTCCGATTTTTTTGGCAATTGCAGTTGTTGAAATATCGGCCAAGCCATTTGAAACGATCAATTTAGTTGCCGCTTTGAGAATTTTATCATGCTTTTTCGGGTCTTTAATATTCATATTGTCTATATGATAAAAGATGGTTTTATCCTTGTCAATCAACATTCGTATATGTATTGACAAAAGATAGTATTATCTTTATAGTTTTCTATTAATAGAGATTGATCTATCTCTATTAATGTAAGCAGGAGGCATCAAGATTATGAAAATCGTTTTAACGGGTTCATTAGGACACATCAATCTTCCCTTAACAAAAGAATTAGTTGATAAAGGACATTCAGTTACAGTAATCACACATAATGCCGAGCATGTTAAAGATATCGAAAAATTAGAAGCAATTCCGGCCGTCGGAAGTATCGCCGATGAAAACTTTCTCGCAACAACCTTCACTGGTGCAGATGCTGTTTATCTGATGGTCACTTTAACAAATGCTAATCCCGAAGATGGAATTGAGAAAATCGCCGAAAAACAAGCAAATATTTATTCAGGTGCTGTTCATCGATCAAATGTTAAACATGTTGTTAATTTGAGTAGTGTCGGTGCCAATCTAGGTCGTGAATCAGGTGCCCTCTATTTGTACCACGTCATTGAAAAAATATTGAATAAATTAGACGATGTGAACATCACATTTATTCGGCCAACTGCAATGTATTACAACTTGTTTAGCAGTCTAGCGGATATTAAACAACAGGGAAAAATCATAACCAGTGCCGATATTAATCAAACCCAATCATGGGTTGCTCCGGAAGATATTGCACCAGTTGTTGCCGCGGCTTTAACAAGCAAACAAACTGGTAAAAACATTCAATATGTAGCAAGCGATGAAATTTCTTATCAAGAAATAGCCAAGATTATTGGAATAGAAATTGGAAATCCAAATTTAAAATCTTCGCAAATCAGTGATAATAAAATGTTAAAAATATTAACTAATCAAGGAATTCCGGAAAAAATTGCCAGAGAATTGGCAAAAATGACAAAATGCATACGAAAAAGTGACTTTTATGCTGATTATCGAGCTCATAAACCAAAATTGGGAACAACGAAAATGAAAGATTTTGCAAGACTATTTGCACAGGTATATGAAAAACAAAATTAATCTTTTAAAATAGCTTTAATAAAAAATCGTTACCGGAATTTTTCCAGCAACGATTTTTAAATTACGATAAATTTTTAAACTTTTTCCAATTGAGGTTCACTCGAAACACTCCGGATATGTGCTTGTGCAGCGGCCAGACGTGCAACTGGTACTCGATATGGTGAACAAGAAACATAAGTTACACCAATTTCCTCAAAAAATTCGATTGATTTTGGATCGCCACCAACTTCACCACAGACACCGATTGGCAAATCCTTTTTCGTTTTGCGTCCCTTGATAACGGCAATTTTCATCAGTTCACCAACACCCTCGACATCGACAGTCTGGAACGGATCAACAGGTAGAATTCCTTCTTTAATATATGCCGGCATAAAAGAACCGACATCATCTCGAGAATATCCAAAAGTCAATTGTGTTAAATCATTAGTACCAAAACTGAAGAAATCAGAACATTCAGCGATTGCATCAGCAGTCACACACGCACGTGGCATTTCCATCATTGTTCCAACTGTATATTTAACAGCAATATCATTTTCTGCAGATATTTGATCAATTTGTTTAACAACCAGTTTCCGAACCCAGGCCATTTCCTGTTTCGAATCGGTTAATGGGATCATAATATGAGGTTGAACCTCAATTCCTTCGTTATGAAGTCTAACGACAGCATTCATAATTGCCTGAACCTGCATCTCGTAAATATCCGGAAAAGTAACGGCCAGACGATCTCCACGATGCCCAAGCATAGGGTTCAATTCTTTTAAGGAATCAATCCGGTCTTTGAGTCGTTCCGAACTAATTTGCGTTTGTTCGGAAACAGCTTGAATTTCCTTTTCATCGTGAGGCAGGAACTCATGAAGCGGTGGATCCAATAATCTGATCGTAACCTCTTTGTCGCCGGCTAATTTGTAAATTTCATAAAAATCACCCTGTTGCATTTGCAAAAGTTTTTTCAGAGGATCCTTCCGGCCTTCGGCGTCTTCAGCTAAAATCAAACGGCGCATTTGTAACAAGCGTTCCGGTTTGAAAAACATGTGCTCGGTTCGTGTCAAACCAATACCATCGGCATCAAAGTCCAAAGCTTTTTGAAAATCTTTCGGTGTATCAGCGTTTGTATAAACACCCATTTTACTAATTGATTTTGCCCATGCAAGCAACACAGAAAGTTCACCCCTAATCGTTGCATCAGTAGTCTTGATTCTGCCTAAATACAAATTCCCGGTTGTCCCGTCGACCGAAACCCAATCGCCTTCGTGAATCAACCGATCCTTCACTTTTGCAACCTTCTTTTGATAATCGACTTCCAGTTCGTGGGCTCCAACAACACCGGTCGAAGCCATCCCACGCGCTACAACGGCTGCATGTGATGTCATGCCTCCACGTGAAGTAACAATTGCCTGACTAACAATCATCCCCTCGATATCTTCCGGAGAGGTATCAGCACGCATCAAAACAACTTTTTTATTATTGTCACTAGCCAGCTTTGCATCTTCAGCAGTGAAATAAACTTGTCCGGTTGCAGCACCTGGAGAAGCCGGTAACCCAGTTGTTAAGATATCATGCTGTTGAAGATCATTCTTTTCAAATTCTGGATGAAGCATTTTTGAAACAGACTCGGGTTCAACTCTAAGCAAAGCCTCTTTTTTGCTAACCAAACCTTCGTTAACTTGATCGACAGCAATTTTTACAGCTGCAGTTGGCGTTCGTTTACCGCTACGGGTCTGAAGCAAATACATTTTGCTGTTCTCGATCGTAAATTCCAAGTCCTGCATATCACGATAATGATTTTCGAGTTTTTTTGCGATATCCAATAATTGCTCATATAATACCGGCATCGATTCTTTTAAAACAGCAACAGATTTTGGTGTCCTAATGCCCGCGACGACATCCTCTCCTTGAGCATTAAGCAAATATTCTCCAAATAAGCCTTCCTCCCCGGTTGATGGATTTCTAGTAAAAGCAACTCCTGTCCCTGAATCTTCCCCATAGTTGCCAAAAACCATTTCTTGAATATTTACTGCAGTTCCAAGATTCTCTGAGATATTATTTTGGCGACGGTAAATTTGTGCCCGATGATTATTCCAAGAATCAAAAACCGAATTAACCGCTGCTAATAGCTGTTCTTTTGGGTCCTGAGGAAAATCGCCATGGTCGGAAGTCTGATAAAGATTCTTGAACTTGGCTACAATTTCTTTTAAATCATCAACTGTTAAATCCAGGTCAGATTGATAATTATTGACAATTTTTGCATCTGTCAATATTTGATCAAAGGAATCTTCTGGGATTCCATAGACAACATTTCCAAACATAGCGAGTAAACGCCGATAGCTATCATAAGCAAATCTTTCATTACCGGTTAATTCTGCCAGTGCAAGAACAGTTTGATCATTTAAGCCAATATTTAAAATTGTGTCCATCATTCCAGGCATCGAAATAGCCGCGCCCGAACGAACCGAAACCAGCAGCGGATGATTGGATCCGTTAAATTGTTTGTCGGTTAGTGTGCTCAAAGCACTGAGTGCCTGATTAAGTTCCGCCAAAAGATGATCGCTTAATTCCTGTCTTCGTTGGTAATCATGGCACGCTTCGGTTGTAATGGTAAAACCATGTGGAACCGGCAGACCCATATTAGTCATTTCGGCCAAATTGGCGCCTTTTCCTCCCAACAAGTCACGCATTTTCATATTGCCTTCTGAAAAGTCATATATTTGTTTAGTCATATATTCGCTCCTTTTGAACAAATAGTACGTATTATTGGTTCGATATATAATGTATAATATATTTTAAAAAATAGCAAGCGCTTACATTAAATTTACATATAAATGCCCGTAAACCGGCTTTGCCTTTCAAAAGAACATAGCTATTGCTTTTATGATCTTTTTAAATATGACGTATTTTATAAAAAATAATATTATAAATATTACAAAAAAAGGAACAAAACACGTCCCGTTTTTTATTTAAATTTAAATTCAGTTATTTGTTGTTTTCATACCAATTTCGATGAAATGTTGGAAAATTCTGTTTTTGGTTATTTTCCCAATCGCGTGACGGCTCGATTTCTTTTCCACCACAGGCAAAGAATCAACCTTATGAAGCAACAACAGTCGGCCAGCTGCAATAACCGACATATCAGGAGTCGCTGTAATAATATTCGGCATTCTCGTCATTACAATACTGGCCATCATCGATTGAACATTGCTATTATTCAGGCTGGCTCGTAAAAGGTCTTTTCGAGAAATCAAACCGACCAAGTCGCCTTTTTCGTTCACTACGTATAGTGAACCAACATCTTTTAAAAATAGTTTGCTGACAGCAGCTTGAAGAGTGTCGTTAGCCTTGATTTCAGTTGTTGGAAGCAAAATGTCTGAAATAGGCGTTTTATAAACGCGATCATAATCAAAGTCCAATAATTGATTGCCTTTAAACTCGTAACCTACTTTTGGACGGGCGTTCAAAATTTCGACCGAGGTTAGGAAACGCAAATCCGGTCTAATGGTCGAAACACTAAGATCCAGATTACCTGCAATTTTTTCGCTCGTTAACGGACTAGTTTGTTTCAGCATATTAATAATGTGAGTTTGTCGTTTTGTAAAATCCATGCTAATTAGCTCCATAAAGATTATTAATCAAAAATTAGATTGCGATATCACAAGAATAACCCATCCACCTATATAATGCATACTAGTTATAGCATTAGTACACCTTTTATGAATATTCGAGCTGTTGATTCATTCGATTTTTTAATTAATAATTTTCTCAAGCGATGATTTAGCCTTCACTAATTCGTAAAACACAGGCGCCCTGCATATCGCCATGCGACAAATGGCGAAGCGCTTGGTCGGCATGTTCAAAGGGATATTCAGTGGTCTTTGGATGAATCTTCAACCGATCGGCCAAAGTTAAGAATTCTTCGCCATCGCGGCGAGTATTGCTCTCAACACTCGTAAGAACTTTTTCATGAAACAAATGTTTCTGATAATTAAGTGAAGGAACATCAGTTAAATGAATACCAGCAAGAGCTAATGTTCCTCCAGCCGCCAAGCCTTCAAGAGCTTTTGGCACAATATCGCCAACCGGAGCAAAAAGGATCGATGAATCCAAAGGAAATGGTGGCAAATCATAAACACCCTGTGCCGAGGCTGCACCAAGTTCCAAAGCAAAACGCTGTGCATCTTTGCCACGAGTGAACACATGAACTTCAATACCCTGAGCAATGGCAATCTGGGCTGCTAAATGAGCCGATCCGCCAAAACCATATAGGCCTAAGCGGCCACCGGCCGGAATGTTTGCCCGACGAAAGGCATGATAACCGATGATACCGGCACAAAGGAGCGGTGCAGCGGTTATTGAGTTGAACTCAGCAGGAATTCGGTATGCAAATCCTTCAGGAACAGTCACATATTCAGCATAGCCACCATCGTGATCCCAACCGGTGTAAAGCGAATTAGGACAAAGATTTTCTTTGCCGGCCCGACAATAAGCGCATACGCCACAGGTCCAACGCAGCCAAGGGACTCCAATTCGATCGCCTAAATTAAAACGATTTGTTTGCGGGCCGTTAGCTACGACCCGACCAATAATTTCATGTCCAGGAATTACATGAGAGTGGTGAACCAGAAGATCGCCTTCGGTAACATGAAGATCAGTATGGCAAATGCCACATGAAATAACCCGAACCAGCACTTCGCCAGTCTTGGGAACTGGAACGGAACGCTTTGTAAAGCGTATCGGAGAAGGCGAACTATCAATTGGTGCCGGGTTAACCACTTCCCATGCCCGCATTTCGCTGGGAATTTTTTCAGAATCAATAACATCGATAGATTTTTTTGAACTAATAATATTTTCAGGTTTCATATATCGTAACCTCTTTTTTTAAAATATAAGCCATCAATAAACTTACTTCAGCTCGAATTTATTTCAGGATCAAGCTTCGCAATCCATACATACACATCATATATAACATTAATCAAAAAGAGTAAAGACCATAAGTATTAAAATTTAGAAAATAAGAGACCAGTCAAAAAAGTTTAAAAAAAGAACTAATCACAAGATTAGTCCCTCCAAATAGATATCTTAAAAATCATTTTTCCTATAAGTTTTTTACAAAACATCATGGACGGTTGCAACACCAACCACATTTTCATCATTATCGATAACAACTAAGTTCGAAATTCCATGATTGGCCATTAACTGCCAGGCAGTTCTATTCCTTCTTTCCTGATTAATACTGACAAAGCCCTTCGTCATATAATCAGAGGCAACTGATTTTTTAACAGATTGGACCGATAAGAATTTTTTTCTAATATCTCCATCGGTGACAATTCCAATTGCCTTGCCACTGTTTTTATCTTTAACCAAAGTCATTCCGATACCATAATCACTGATTTGATAAATAACCTCATTAATTGGCGTATCTTCGTTAACATAAGGAACTTTGCTGTGCATAACATGTTTGACCCTTTGAAGCAAGAGTTTTCCAATTGTCCCACCAGGATGATATAAAGCAAATTGATTTCTGTTAAAGGAAATACTTTTTTCCAAGGCTGCCAGCAAAGCATCCCCAAAAACAAGTGTTGCCGTCGTTGAGCTAGTCGGAGCCAACCCTGTAATATCAGCTTCTTTGGAGACGCCAAGATCAAAAGCCAAGTCAGTGTTAACCGCAAGAGTCGAATCCAAATTTCCGGTAAGAGAAACACTTCTAATACCCTTCGGATAAATCGTTTGCAATGCAAAAAGAGTCTGAACAACCTCTTGTGTTTCTCCGCTATTTGAAACGAAAATCAATAAATCCTCATCTGATATTCGACCAAGATCTCCGTGATAAGCTGTTCCGGCATCAACTGTAAAGCTATGCACTGAAACTGATGAAAGCGAAGCTGAAATTTTTTCGGCAATAATCTGTGACTTACCAATCCCAATGAATACGATTCGGCCTTTCGTGTCATTAATTAAGGTGACTAATTGATCAAATTTATCATCCAAACGTTCAGCCACTTTTGCAAGTTCGGCCGATTCCTTAGCAAACACATCACGAGCGATCTCATAGTAGGCCATCAGCAGACCTCTCTTCTTGGCTATCCAAGTGTTCCTGATAAATATGATTGGCGGATTCCAAAATTGGTTCAATCTTACTTAAATATATCTGATTATCAGCATCAGATATAGCCTCTGGTGGATTTGGATGAACTTCCGCGAAAATGCCGTCAACACCAACTGCCAAAGCAGCTCGCATCAATGGAAAAGCATAATCCCGGTTGCCACCGGAATGATTCCCATGAGCACTAGGCACTTGAACGGAATGGGTCGCATCAAATATTATTGGAAAACCAGCTTCCCTCATCTCAATCAAGCCAGTCATATCAACAATTAAACGATGATAACCAAAACTGCTTCCCCGCTCGGTTATCAAAATCTTTGATGTAATAGAATTGATTTTCGAAGTCGCTGATTTAATATCTTCAGGTGCCATAAACTGACCTTTTTTTATGTTAACGACTTTACCGGTTTTCGCAGCCGCCAATAGCAGATCAGTTTGTCGACTCAGAAACGCTGGTATTTGAAGAACATCGGCAACTTTGCTAACCGGTTCGCATTGGTATGATTCATGGACATCTGTCACAATTGGTAAATCAAAATCTTTCTTGATTTTTTCCAAAATTGCAAGGCCCTTTTCCAAGCCACTGCCTCTATCAGAATCAGCAGAACTCCGATTGGCTTTATCAAAGGAAGACTTAAAAACATAGTTAATATGGAGCTTTTCAGTAATTTCCTTTAATTTCTCGGCAACTTGAGCACAAGTTTCATATGATTCAATTGCACAAGGCCCCGCTAAGAGAGTCAATTGCGAATCTTTAAAAGCAAAATCTTTAAAAACGGTAGAAATTTTTTCTGTCATAAACTTCTCCTTAGAATGAAATTTAAAAAGATGGTCTTTCCCTCAATTTGAAGGAAAATGAAAAACAGTATGAAATTGTCAGCTTCTTTTAAGTATACAAAAAGAAGATTAAATGAAAATTACCAAAATTACTATAAGATTTCACGAAAGATTTAATCGAATCAAAAACTCAGAGAACATTCCTTAATAGCGTAAACAAACTTATAGTAAGCGTTTTTTAATTAAAAAAGCTCTTCCAAACATCGTTAACTTCTTTAGACTTTTCATCCCAAGGGAAAATCTTTGCAACGCCAAGAACGTGTGCTTTCTTGACAAAACCAAAGTACCTGCTGTCTTCGGAAACCGATCGATTGTCTCCCAAGACAAAATAATTATTTTTTGGCACTTTAATAGCTTTTCCATCAATCCAATGAGATTTTCCGGAAACAAAAGTCGATTTTCCGGATGACAGATATGACAGGTCCCAGTTACCGGTTCCCGTGGTCCGATTGTAGCGAGAAATATATGTTTGAGATATCTTTTTGCCATTAACATAGATATTTCCATTAGAAGCTTTAATTCGATCTCCCGGTACACCAATTACGCGTTTGACATAATATTTCTCCCCAGCTTTAATTCCAGGGTCTTCCTTTTTTGCATTGAAAATAATTACAGAACCACGATGTATTTTTGCCAGCTTAAAAGCCCAAACCCTTTGGCCGTTTTGAAGGTTATTCAACATTGAGTCGCCATCGACTTTAACTGGAACTAGAAAAAAAGAGTGAATAACAAAGGCAAGTAGTAAACCAATTGTTATTGGAAAAATCCATGAAAATATTTTTTTTAATTTACCCATAATTTGCCGAACCGTTCTTTCTAATTAAATAGGCTACTACAAGCTTCTACCAATTAAAAAAATATTAAAAGAAATCGTTAAGTATTTTTTTAAAATTATTTTGTTGTCTTCGATAAAATTGAACTTTTTATAAAAAAAATTTGAAGAACAAATTGTCTAAAAACCTTTGATATCAAATAATTTAATAGATCACACAAAAAAAGAGCTCGTGCCTAAGAGTCCTATTTTCATTGCCAAAAATCAGATCAATAATGCCGTGAAAATTAAAAATTAATTTTTGTCTAAAGAAAAATAGTTTAATTATTTGGCATTGTAATATGCAATTGAAATTATTATAATTATTGGACGTAAGCGCATCCAACGATGTTGCTTACAATAGTTTACACTTTCGATTTTTTATGTTTACATCAAAAAACGTTTATACCCTCGTTTCGGGGGTATTTTTTTGACTCAAAAATACGTGAATAATTGTTTGCAAACATCTATCCCTAACTTATAAACAAATATTAGTAGACAATATAAATATTATTGAAAGAGAAATTCCTTGATAAAAACCGGCTTGGCCAACCAGCCTTTGTCTATGCGGATTTATTCACTAGAAACGCGAAATGCTTTTAGTTAACAAAAAATCTAAATTCCTAGCGAGACCTTCTGAATAACAGTTTGTGAGTGAAATCGAAAAAAAGATAAATCATGACAGTTGCAAGTAAAATAAGAAGCAAATAGAGAGAAATGATCGAAACAATAAAGACCCAAACATCGTTATTTTTTAGTAGCAAGGTGTATGTATCCTGTATTTCATCGTAATCAAATAACAGGTGCCGCGACGCATCTAAAATCATTAATAGTGTGACAATAAAAAAACTATATTTGAAACTTCTTTTTAATACTTTAATTTTCATTGGAAAAAAATAATCTTAATAATTATACAAAAAATAAATATACATATATAAAATCAATCATAAAACTGAATCGTAAATTACTTTGTTCTTGAATAATTATTAATTAATTGACAAAGCTGATAGCAAATGAAGGCCCATATGATTTTTAATACTTAATAATCAATCTATGTAGTGGCTATAAACATTAATTCTTAAATAAAAAGACACCAGCTCACGATTGAAGTTGGCATCCCGAATCCATGAAATGTATTAGTTGAAAAATATACTAATAACCAAAATACCTGATGTTTAAAAATATGATGATTAAAAAGTGTTAAAAAATATACTTGGTAGCTTCTTCGTTGCAGGCATCAATCAATTTGATGCCTATATAAATTATATAACGTTAAACAAAAAAATTACTAATAAAATTTCGATGATTTTAATATCAATGTTTTCATCGGAAAATATCCAGTAAGAAACAAATATGTCAAAAATGAATTTTATCAAGTTCATTTACAGAAAACAAAAACAGCCTTGTTAAAGGCTGCTATTTTTTAAAAAAATAAATTTTAGGAGAAGAACTTATACAAGAACGTTGTTATCAACGCCGAAATTTATTATAATACATAAATGTAAGCGCATACAACAATGTTGCTTACATCTTCTTTCGATTTCAAATTACTTGATGTTTGAATTTGTAATTCTCTATTTTAAATAGCTACTATTGATGATAAAGATCGTAGTTATATTAATACTCTTATTGGATTGTAACTAATTACAACTCCTGATTACTTGGATCAGGAGTTTTTTTATCTTATATATTCGTTTTCATTAATCTTTAAATCAAAGCCAATTTTTTTATTATCGAATCGTATACGACATTAAGAAAAAGAGACCATACTATAAAAAGCAATGATCTTTGTGAAGCTAATTTATTCATTTTGCATCATAAGCTTCTTGGAATATTTTAACGATATCCTCTTTAGTACCTTTACGTGGATTGGAGAATGCATTGCCATCTTTTAAAGCATTTTCTGCCATTAAAGCAAAATCTTCGGGTTTTGCACCGATATCTTTAATCGAATGTGGTATTCCAACGTCTTCGGATAGCTGTTTCATTGCCTTAATTGATAGTTCAGCGGCATCTCTGGTTGACAAACCATGAGTATTTTCGCCCATAATCCGTGCCAACTCCGCAAAACGTTCTGGATCTGCAATTAGATTGTATTCTTCAGCATAGGGAAGCAGCAAAGCACAGCAAACTCCATGTGGTGCATCGTATTGGCCGCCTAGCTGATGAGCCATTGCGTGTACATAACCAAGATTGGCATTATTAAAAGCCATTCCCGCCAGCATCTCCGCTTCAACCATTTTGGTTCGAGCTTCAAGATTGTGACCATTAGCAACGGCTTCGCGCAAACTACCTTCAATTAATTTAATTGCCTGAATACATTGCGAATCAGTGATTGGATTATGGTCAACTGAAACATAAGGCTCAATTGCTTGGACAAAAGCATCCATCCCCGTTGCAGCCGTTAATCCTTTTGGAATATCCAACATTAACGTTGGATCGTTAAACGACACAAGAGGAATATTTCTCCACGAAACCACAACGAACTTTAAATGGGTCTCTTCATTGGTGATAACTGCATGCCGGGTTAACTCCGAACCGGTCCCGGCAGTTGTGTTAACAGCAATCAAGGGTGGTAGTGGATTTTTCAAGGTTTCGATTCCGGCTAATTTTGTAATATCATCACCGTTTGTCATAATGATGCCGGCACCTTTTCCGGTATCATGGGCTGATCCACCGCCAACCGTAATAATTGAATCAGCACCCTCTTTTTCATATAATTTCTTAACTTCTTTAATATTATGAATTTTTGGATTTGGCTCGACTCCGTTATAAACCACATAATCGACACCAGCTTTTTTTAAAGAAGCCAGCGTTTGAGCAACAGCACCATTCTCCAAATTCTCAAGAAACTTATCAGTTACAATAACTGGTTTATTCATTCCCAGCATCTTTGCACGTTCGCCAATTTTTGAAATGACTCCCGGACCAAAGAAATTAACACTGGGCATCAAAAAATCATATGCACGCTCTGCCATATTTCTGAATCCTTCTTTCTAGTTCGGATAATGCTATCTGTATTATCCGTGATAAATATATCACAAAGAAATATTCATGATCTAAAGATAGATTGTGAATGATATTTATTTAAATATTTTTATTTTTCTTAATAAAATAATTTATATTGGTTAAAATTAAAGTTGCTATGTTTGTTGCTCAAAGATAAATAAAATTATTAACGAGAAATACTTCATAATTGAACTTATGAATAATTAGCGAAAAAAAGAGAACGGGTGTTGAATGGACAAAAATATAAACCTGGATCGTGCGATCGAACTTGCAATTGCATTGATGAATCTCAATTCTAACTTTCAACAAAAATATGATTCAATCGAATCGACAAGAGAAAACGACATAATGGAACTTGTGAGAATGTTTAAAAAAGACTTAGACAATATGTCCTAAAAGCAGGCATTTTAAGCATGCTTGATACTTTTTATTCAACGATAATTATTTGAGATTGAAATTGTTTCATCTTTTTTAATTTTTATTGTTTTTTTAAATCTGTGTTAGTTTTGATAAGTATCTGAAATTTCGCAGATCTATTAACTTTCAAACATAGAATATAGCAAACGTTTATCAATATTAATTTTGAATTTATTAGAATAAATTATTTCTCCAGTGACTAAACGAGCTATAAAAACAAAGTTTGTTTTTGAATAGTCTAAACTAGAAAACTTTGTTGAAATAGATTTCCTAACCGTTGAAAAGCCGATATCCACAAAAAAGCTATCCAAACCATCTAATGAAAACGGAAAATAAACTATTTTATTACCAGTCTTGTTGAAACGTTCGCCTTCAATAAGAAGTGTCCTGATATTTAAAGCTATTTTATTTTTTGGAATTATTTTTTTGCTTTCCAATCTTGGATCGACAATTAAATAGAGTCTATCAAAAAGAATTGGAACACCCTTTTCCTTTTTCAAAACAACCCTTATGTAGTTTGCCTCTCCTTTATCGTCACCATTCAAACGTCTTTTCGATATTTTACCGTTTTTGACGAGCAGTCTTCCCTTGAATACCGGTAACCGATTGAATGAAAAAGCGATGAAAACAAATACGATGATGATCAAGAATATAAATGATGTTTCTCTTAAAAATTCGTTGGAAAAATTTTGAAGTATAAATTTAATGATTTTAGTTAAAATTGGTCCTCTTTTTTACTATATCTAAGTTGAAAGCTTTAATTCTAATTATGCCAAACATCAGTGTCAAAATTCCAAATTAAACAATTTTAAAAGCAAAAAAGTTTTAAAACCCTTGTTAGCCGCCTAAATTGAATGTTATGTGATTTGCCTGTTCTGCCCGCGATAAATCTTTGAAAAACGTTTTCAAGTATAATGGGGTGCAGCAATTATAGTTCTTAATGAAATACGAAATCCCATATGACAGCACGCTATATTGAAATTTATCAACAATTCAAAACAGACATCATTCAAGAAAAGTATCCCGCCAATTCTTTTTTGCCAAGTGAAGCAAAAATAGCCGATCAATTTTCTTGTTCTCGAGATACCGTGCGCAAAGCTTTATCGCATCTGGAGGAAGACGGTTTTATTCAAAAACAGCATGGTCGCGGTTCACAGGTGCTGCAACACAGCTTAATCAACTTTCCGATTTCCGGTTTAACCAGTTTTCAAGAACTAAAACAAGTCCAAGGATTGGATGCAAACACAAAAGTGGTGCTATTTGAGAAACTGCAGTCAACAGCTATGAATCACCAAAAAACTGGTTTTCCGATCAAAGCCAGGTTATATCATGTTATTCGTGTTCGTTATATTAACGGCTTGGCCAGTGTCATCGACGAGGATTATTTCGATCGGAGCGTGATTCATAACCTAACAGTCAAAATTGCCGGTGGCTCGATCTATGAATATTTGGAAAATAAAGAAGGACTCTCTATTTCCTATGCTGAAAAATCAGTTACGGCTGAATTAGTAACTGAGAGAGACCGTTTGCTAATGCCCAATCTTCCCGAACGAGAAAATCGTTTAATCCAAATTGAAAGTCGCGTCCATTTAGCTGATACAACTTATTTTCAGCACACAATCAGCAGACATCGTCCTGACAAATTTCAATTTAATGAATTTTCTCGGCGTCAAAAAAGATAATAAAAACCCGCTTTGTTGAAACCGGGTTTGCTTTTAATATTTAATTGCGAGCGTTTCATACGGCCTGAGAATTATTCGTTCGGCGATTTTTGCATCCGAATAATTCGATAATATAATTTTTCCAGTAAGAGTTTCCAACGGTAATGACAAAGCAATTTCTTTTTCGCCAAAATGATTGATAACAAGCAGCGATTGTCCCTGGAATTGGCGTTTAAAAGCAATTACTTCGGGAATATCATCAAAAACCGGTTGATAATCTCCTTTGGAAATAACCTTTTCCTGTTTTCTTAATGAAATAAGTCGTTGATAGAAATGAAACAAACCATTTGGATCAGTTAAATCCTTTGCTACATTAATATCTTTATAATTTCCATTAGCCAACCATGGTTTGTGTTGCGAAAAACCGGCATATTTTTCTGAATTCCACTGCATCGGGATTCTAGAATTATCACGCGACTTGCTTTTGATGATTTCAAAGGCCTCACTAACCGAAATGCCCTTTTGCAGCAATTTTTCATAAGCATTATGAGATTCTACATCAACGTAACTATCAATAGATTTGAAATCAGGATTGGTCATACCGATTTCTTCACCCATGTATATATAAGGCGTGCCCCGATTCAAATGAACGACAGCTGCCAACATTTCTGCTCCCAAGCAGTAATATTTTGGATTGGAAATAAAGCGATTGATTGCACGTGGTTGGTCGTGGTTATTCCAAAACCAAGCCGGCCACCCATTTCCATCGGATAATCCTTTTCCCCACTGATGAAGAACTTGACGCAACTTTTGAAAATCATAGGGCATCTTAGTCCATTTATCACCATTTTGATAGTCCACTTTCAAGTGATGAAAAGTAAAAGCCATTGATAGTTCGTGACGGTTTGGCGCTGTATATTCGATTGCATTCTCGACTGTTGTTGAGCTAAGTTCGCCAACTGTTACGATCTCCTGTTCCTTTGCAAAAACATCTTGATACATGTTCTGCAAGTAATCATGAACGATCGGTTTGTCGGTATACATAGGCTTGCCGTCTCCACCGGTCGGGTCGTCTAATAATTGCTGATCTTTACCGATTACATTGATTACATCAAAACGAAAAGCTTTTACTCCTTTATTCAGCCAAAATTTTAAAATATCATTTAACTCGGAAACAACTTCCGGATTTCGCCAGTTCAGATCTGCTTGAGAAATATCATATAGATGCAAATAATCCAAGTTGCTATTCCCAAACGAAGCCCAAGCGCTGCCGCCAAATTTAGACTGCCAGTTGGTTGGAGCTGAACCGTCGGTTTTTTTTGGCCTAATAATATAGTAATCCTGATATTTTTTATCGCCGGCCAAGGCTCTTTGAAACCATCGATGAGCTATCGAAGTGTGATTAAACACCATGTCCATCATGATACTGATCTTAAGTTCGGCCGCTTTGGAAACAAGTTCCTTAAAATCGTCCATTGTTCCAAAAATTGGATCAATTGTACGGTAATCGCTGATATCATATCCATTATCACGTTGTGGAGAAGGAAAAATCGGGTTAAGCCACAAATAATCAATACCTAATTTGGCTAAATACGGTAAATTTTCAATGATTCCTTGCAAATCACCAACGCCATCATTATTACTATCTTTAAATGATTTTGGATAAACTTGATAAACGACTTTATTTGCAAAATCCGACATAATTCCTTCCTTCATAAATTAGTTAACTGCCTCCTTGAAGACATTCTTTCTCTCAACATTTCTTACTTTGTCGACATCACTGTCCTTAAATCCCCAGAGGTAAACAGCCAAGAATGAAACAATCGTCGTTACAACACTTGCTATAACGAAAATCCAAATATTATTCGGATTCGTCTTAGAGAAGAATGAAGGAAAACCGATCCATGATCCCGTAAATCCATACATATTGATTTTCATTAAGCCGGCAGTGAATGCTCCGACAGCGCTACCGATACTTGCCATCCAGAAAACACGTCCGTATTTCAAATTAATACCGTACATTGCTGGCTCCGTTACACCAGCAAAACCAGATAAGGCACCGGCAAAGGCCAAGTTTTTAATATCTTCCTTTTTTGATTTTGCCCAAACGCCTAATGCACCGGCACCTTGTGCAATCATTGTGAAGTTAACCAATCCGTTTAAAACGGAATGCCCGGTTGAGGCAATATCGTTTGAAATAAGTGGAATGACCATCCAATGCAAGCCAAAGATAACCAAGCACTGATAGAAAGCTCCAATAACTAATCCGGCAATCGCCTCGTTAGAAGTAACCAAGAAGTTGATAATAGCGGCTAAACCAGCCGAAATAAGAGAAATAACCGGGCCAACCACAGCTACGACAACAGTCGTAACGATAAAAAGTGTAAATAAGGGTTGAAAAATCGAGCGCAAACTAAGCGGCAAAACTTTTTTCAACCAGTTGCCAACCGGACGTGCCAACCAGGCCGCAAAAATAATTGGAAAAATTGTGTAAGAATAATTCGGAATGTGAATTGGTAAACCAAAGAAGGTTGCATTCAAAGGAATTCCAAATAAACTATTTATGCCTTTTGTTGAAGCGACTGCAATTGCAACTACCGTTGGATGTACAAGGACGCCACCGATGGCTGCGACCGTAATAGGATCTGATTTCAACTGTTTAGCAGCTGTGTAACCGACTAAAATCGGTAGGAAATAAAAGGTTGAATCACCCATTGCATTAATCAAAATGTAAGTCGTTGACTTTACATCAATCCATCCTAAGTTGAATGTAAAAAGGGTCAAAAAACCTTTTAAAATACCAGAAGCTGCTAACAAACCGATAATTGGAATCATTGAACCGGTAATCGTACCGATTAATAATTGAAAACCATAAACTATCCAGCCCCAAAGATTGGTTGGCCGTTTCTTAGCTGCTGAAGCCTGTGTGTCGGCAATCGCTTGGTTAGTTGCATTCTCGTCGACAACCGATGCACCCAATTGGGCAATCACTTGATCATAGACATCTGTAACAGCGGGGCCAATCACAATTTGGTATTGGCCCAGCGCCGCATTGTAAACAGCTCCGGCCACACCAGGCAAATTGGAAATTTTTTCCGTGTCGGCTTTCTTTTCGTCTTTTAAATAAAATCTTAATCTAGTAATACAATGAATAACTTTGTCAACGTTATCTGGTCCGCCAACACCATCAATAATATCGGCAGCCAGTTTTTTATAATCTTGTTTTGCCATAATAACCTCTCAAATAAAAATTACTTGCTTTTAGCCCAACCAATAGCTGTTCCATGATTGGCCTCTCCATAATCAACAGAAAAGTGATCGAGCAAATCTTTGGAATTGGTGATCAAAACCATCGTCGTTAAAGGAAAACCAGCCTCCTTTATTACCGGCCAGTCAACGTCGGCTATCTTATCGCCACCGGAAACAATATCGCCTACTTTGACAAAAAGTTTGAAGGGTTTCCCGTGCATGCTAACGGTATCAATGCCCATGTGAAGCAAAATTTCCAAACCGTCAGCCCTTTTGAATCCGACGGCATGTGGCTGAAGAACGGTGACTTCACCAGCGACGGGCGCCACAACCATGCTATCTTCGGGCTCGACAGCAAAACCCTCGCCCATCATTTTCTGGGCAAAAACAGGATCGGAAACAGTTGCTAAATCAACAACCTTGCCGTTTACAGGAACATATAGCTTTTGATCGTCAACTAATTCTTTTTTCTTTTTTCCGAAACCTAGCATCGTTACCTCCTTAACTTGTACGTACAACATTGATCTACTTCTTAATCATAATCAATAATCTATTTATTTGCAAGCGTTTACATAAAGCGCTTGCAAAAATAACTTCACAAACTTTTTTAGGCCGTGATCAAAATTAA
Organism: Oenococcus sp. UCMA 16435; assembly: GCA_004010835.2. GTDB lineage: Bacteria > Bacillota > Bacilli > Lactobacillales > Lactobacillaceae > Oenococcus. The sequence continues at coordinate 1,832,295 of CP030868.2, read as the reverse complement.
ATTTAAAGGTTTTCAGAAGATGATTATTTAAATAAAGGGCAAAATAAAAACAACGATTTCTTATTGCATGCCTATTATTGGTTATTAATTTCCAATACTATAAAATATAATGTTTGCTTGGTTTCCGTTTTCTAGATATATATAGGTCGGATAAACTATTACAAAAAATCATCTCAATTAGGAAATGATTTTTAATTTATTTAAATTAATTTTCGATAAATTTCGTAACACTCTTATTGAAATGATAAACTTCTTCAAAAAATAGCATATAACCAACACTTTCAAATAATTCAAGCTTTGCTCAATTACGTTTTTTGATAAGGATTTTAAAAAAACAATAGATAAATTTGCTAATAAGAATTAAGATTGCGAGTTTTTTAATATTTAATCAGATGAACAATAATCTCAAGCGTATCACATCAAGCATAAAGAAGTGATTATCCGTATTTCTCCTCGAGTTATTTTATATATAGCGCATCAAATTCTTAAGTACAATCCTAAATCCGGCTGGCAACATGTGTACTCCGTCAAAAGTTAATTCTGCTCGTAAATTACCCTCACTATCAGTTAAACCTTCGTTGACATTGATGAACTGGCAGCCATTTCTTTTTGCCAACTGACGAACTTTTTCATTTGCTGTTTGCAGGTCGCTGTTACTTCTGTCGTCGAAATCAGCACCAGTGCCTGACATCGGATAATAAGCCATCACAAATACTTTGGTGTCTGGCAGTTTTTCTTTGATTTGTTTTAAGATATTATCATAGTTTTTTAAAAAAGTTTTTTCCAGTAAGTTAAACCCGATGTCGTTTGATCCGATGTTGATAAAAATTTTGCTGGGTGCCAAATCAAATATGAGCGTATCGATGTGTTGAAGCAAATCCGCTGTCGTTGTGGCACGAACACCGCGATTATAAATTATTTTATTCAAACCAAGGTCATAATCTTTTTGCATTTTATCAATTGGAAAAATTTCCATTAATGATGAGCCAACAAAGTCAATCTGCCCTTTTTTAGCCGTTTTATTCTCCTCAGCATATTTTTCTCGAAGAGAATCTTGGAATTCTGTAATTCGTGGATCTAATTTTGTTAGTTTTTGTGTTTCTTCTTTCATTTTGATTGCCTCTTTTGATTATTTAGTGACAAATTGTTCAGAAACATATTCTGCATACAACTTATGACTTTTTAACAATTCTCGATGAGTACCCGAACCAGTCACTTCGCCATGTTCAATGAAATAGATTTTATCGGCATCAACAATTGTCGACAAACGATGCGCGATAACCAAGGTCGTACGATTTCGCATCAATTGTTCAAGCGCGCGTTGCACCATTGCTTCGGATTCCGAATCCAGACTTGCTGTTGCTTCATCCAACATCAAAATCTTAGGGTCCCGCAAGAAAGCACGAGCAATTGCCAAACGTTGACGCTGGCCACCAGAAACCTTTACGCCTCTTTCGCCAACCTGTGTATCCAATTTGTTGGGCATGTTGTCAACGAATTTATCTGCATAGGCTAATTGCAAAACTTCCCACAATCTTTCATCAGAAAATTCTTTTTTTAATCCATAGGTCAAATTATCGCGAATTGTACCAGCCATAATTGATGAATCCTGCGATACAAAGCCGATTTGCGAGCGCCATGAGTTGAGTGAAATATCTTTAACATCGTGATTCCCAATCCTCATAGTTCCCCTAGTAGGATTGTAAAAACGTTCGAGCAGCTGAAATATTGTTGATTTACCGCCACCTGAAGGACCGGCAAATGCCACAATCGTGTTAGGTTTTGCCTCAAAGGATACATTGTGTAAAATCGGTTGATCGCTTTCATAGGCAAAATCAACGTCATCAGCTGTTAAAGTGAGTCCTTCAACATCAATATTTTCTCCTTTGTTAAGCTCTTCAACCGGTTCATCCAACAAAGTAATCAAGCGGTGTGTTGCACCTTGTGTCTTAGCAAAAGTTGAGCCAAAGGTACCAACGCTTACCAGAGCAGGCATAATCTGAAACAAGTACATGATGAAACTAAATAGTGTACCCATTGACGATTCACCTTTAGCAACACGTAATGAACCAACAACTAAAATTAAGGCGAACAAGCCCATCATTACCATTGTCATGATTGGTCCCATTACACCGTCGACGATAGCTTCGCGTCGACCGAATTTAAACAAATTTTGAATTTGATCAACACCACGTTTTAAAACATGCTGTTCAGCACCGGAAGATTTCACTAAACGCATTTCAGCAAGAGTTTCTTGCGATCCACCAGTAAAATCAGCCATAGCATCCTGAGTACCACGACCTACTTTTGAACCCAAAACCATGACCGGTGCTACTAATAGAGCTGTAACCGGTACAGCAATAAATATCCAAATTGCCATGTGCCAATCAGTTGTGAACATCAAAATAACCGCACCAACCATTGAAATCATACTTGTCAAAAAGTTTGGCAATGTATTAGCAACTAATGTTTTCACCTGCGAAGTATCACTTGTTAAACGGGAAGTTGTTTCTCCAGATTTTACACTATCAAAATATGGCATTTTGAAAATAACCAATTTATCCCAAACGATTTGGCGTAAATTACGCACCAATTGTTCTCCTGCCACACCGGTCAAAAAATTGCCAATAGCCGATACAATGGCGCCACCAATAAACAGGATCAAAACAAGTGCTATGATCGTCCCATTAAGATGAATATTCTTTAAACTTTGGCCGCTAAAGGAATTAATTAATTTTCCCGAATATTTCGGTGTCATTAAATTGAAAACCACGCCAATAATTGAAAACAAGAGGCCCGATATCATCCACTTGAATTGTGGATGCGCTATTTTAATAATTTTCCAAAGGCCTGAAACCTTCGCTTTTGGCGCTTTTTCACTTTTGCGAGTATTAAACGTTGCACGCGTACTAAGTGTTCTTTCCGACATTAGTTTCTTCTCCTTTATTCTTCTAAACAAAATCGGCTAAGACAAATGTTTGCCATTTCTAGAGCTCATCAAATTCGACGGTTATTGTTTCCATCTATATTCAATAAAATAGCCTGTTCGTTTTTTGCTTATGCATTTCCATTTTTAAAAACTTTCGTTATCATCGTGATCGAAAGTATTTTGTTGCTGATGTTCGCGCATTTTTTTAAGATACCCAGTTTGATTTTCATGAAATTTACGCGCATTGGTAATATTAACAAAATGATCGAAGCCGAATCGCATATGTTTATCCATTTTGCTGCGCATATTGTCGAGATACTTTTCCGACATTACGTGTTCGTTTAATTTACGTAAACTTTCACCGAAACGTTGGCGCTCATCATCATCAAAAACATCGAATAACTCGGTCTGGAAATCGCTTTGTTTATCTTCTAACGTCTCTAACTGCTTACGCCCCTTGGAAGTTATTTTCACGCGGACCACTCGCGCGTCGCTTTCGTCTCTAACGCGTTGAATATAATCGTTGCTTTCTAGTTTTTTGATAATTTGCGTAACCGATGCCGGCCGTATTGCTAAAATATCAGCGATTGCACCCGCGGTTAAATCATTATCTGTTTCTGCTAAAACTTTCAGTAAGCGTCGACTATTATCCGGTCGCTGATTGCCACCATGGCCATACAAGCTCCGTGCCGCAAACCAAATTGCCGGTTGACGTGCTAAAGTTGTCAGTTCTTCAAATATCTCCTTGTTATTCATTTTCTGCCTCGCTATTTATCTAATTAGTTAGTTTTCTATTTTCTAACAAAATAAATCCTATACTTATTAGTTAGTTTTGTCAATATAAACTAAATAAATATTGGAAAACATTCATGACTTGGATTACATTATTCGAAAACTTAAAATGAGTATTTACTGATTAATAAACCCGATCAAACTCATAATTTTTGATTTCTGATTTTTTCTTAATAAGTCTACAATTAAAAACAATAAATTGGCATTACTGGAGTATAAGAACTATGTCTTTAAACAATCAAAAGTTATCTTTTCAAAGAGCTTCAGAAAATGATCTTGAACAAATTGTTTCTATGTATAGAGATAGTTTCAAGGAATTATATGATCGTTACCACGATGAAAAGACAAGCCCTTATAAAGAACCCGTAGAAGTAATTAAAAGAAAAATACTGCAAGATAACAGTTTCTTTTTCTTCATTATTTTGAATCGTTCTAAAGTCGGCTTAATTAGGGTGATAATCGATGCAAAGGAAAATTCTGCCAAGCTTTCTCCTTTATTGGTTTTACCGAAGTTTCAGGGACAAAAGATTGCTCAAAATTCACTGCTTGTCATAGAAAATCTATTTCCCAGTATTAAAACTTGATATGTCGACACAATCAAGCAAGAAAGTAAACTTGTCCATTTATATCTGAAATGTGGGTACCAAGTTATCAAAGACGAAAGTCAAAATATTCAACCAGGGACGGACCTTATATTTCTTAATAAAAAAATTTAAGGCAAAAACCAATATCCTAGTTCAATATGGCTTTATTTAAAATAAATTCTAATGCATCAAGCTTAAAAAATTTGGATAGCTTTGAATAATTAGCTACAAAACATACACCATCGAATAATCATCAATACCTAGTCTGGAATTATGGTAACGTGGCCCGAGGTCCTTAAAACCATTTTTAAGATAGAACCCGTGAGCACTAACTCTTGCATCGGTTTTGATTTGTTTATAATCACTATGCCTTAAATCGTCTATTGCATATTTGAGAAGTAGAGATCCCAAACCCTGTTTTTGAAAATCTCGTTTGACAGCGAAGGCTACCAAATAAGCAGTCAATAATTCCTCATCGAAAAGACTAAAAGTTGCTATCAGGTGGTTATGTATACTGATACCATAAAAAAGATTATTTTTCTCAATCTCGAGATCATCATCGAAAATATCTTTTCCAATCGTTTTCCTTAAAACTTCGTTTCTCAAAATCAGATTTTCATGATAATATTCTTGATCATCTGTTCTGAATTTAAAAAATTTAAATTGTTCCACCTTTACAAACCTTCCCCAAATATGGCTAAGCTTCTATATAATTAGTCTGACTATAAATTGCTTATCTTCAATACAACTAATAATGCCGTTTGTTTTCCTTAGTCATCCTTTTTCAAATATACTTCTTTTGTTATTTCAAAATTCTCGAGATCAAAAGCAGTTCCATTCTTTTTAAAAGCTTTTTTGGTAATTCCAATGTCACGCATGCCATTTTTTTCGAGAACTTTCTTCGACCCAATATTATCCGGTACGCAAGAAGCAGAAATCTTATTAAGGAACTGAGATGAAAAGCCTAATTTAAGCAAACATTCAGCTACTTCGGTCACAATTCCTTTTCCCTAATAAAGCTTGTCGATCGAATAGGCAATCTCTCCTTCTCGTTGGTTTTTATCAATACTCAATTGGCAGTTCCCTATCAATTTCTGTCCCTGGTTCAAATAAATCCCAAAAAAGTTAGGCATATGATTATGCCTATTAATGAAAGCTTCAGCCTCCTGAACGTTTTTAAAAGCCTGCCTTTTTGTATAAATAAACAATTTGGGATTCTTAAAAATTTCATACTAATTTTTTGCTTCTTGAATTCTTAAAGGAAACAAATTAATTTGATTATTTTTTAATGCCAACATCAGATAACCTTTGCCATTTAGTATAGACAAAAAAGTCATTGAACCAAAAAAACACGAAACGGTCAGAGACCGATACTAGTTATTAAATCTGGATAAATAGTCCGTTCATTTTGTATAAAACAATTGTGTGGAAAACTGTTCGAACTAGTAAAAAAATAACAATATCCTAAATGTTATAGTAAATATAATTAATAAATAAATATTAACTGGTTGAAGCTGTTGCTTTCAAGAATTAGTTCCTATTTTGGGTTGTTAGGAATTTTTGAAGTAACAGTTTTTTAATTATTAGGAATTGGAGAAAAAAGTGAATTTTTTAGGAATGATTTGTTTAATTCTTATAGCAACAACGCTGGTTGGCCATTTAAGCGCAAAGTTGAATTTCCCGGTTGTGATTGGTCAACTTTTGGTAGGAGTTATTCTAGGACCGGCTTTTTTGAATTTAATTCAAGCCAATGATTTTATTAAAATTTTTTCAGAGATTGGCGTTATAATTCTCATGTTTATGGCCGGTTTAGAAAGCGACCTTCATCTCCTTTTGCGCTTTATTAAACCAAGCATATTAGTTGCAACCATGGGAATGCTGTTGCCGTTAGCAAGCTTTTATTTTATCGGCCTGTTATTTAATTTAAATAACAAAGAAAGTATTTTTCTAGGAGTAATCTTTGCAGCCACTTCGGTTTCCATTACAGTCGAAGTTTTAAAAGAAATGAATCAGCTGGCTAGTCAAGAAGGCATCACAATCCTTGGTGCAGCAGTTGCTGACGATATTTTTTCGGTTATTCTGTTAAGCGTGGTTACCAGCGGCATGACTTCAAGCAAGATTGGATCGACACTGGCTTTGCAAATCCTATTTTTTATTATTTTGTTAGTCAGTATTCGTTGGATTATCCCTAAGCTAATGGATCTTAGTGCTATTTTTGAAATTCCGGTATCCGAAATTATTATGGCTTTAATGCTATGCTTTGGCTTAAGTTACATAGCTGATTTAATGGGCCTCAGCACCGTAATTGGTTCCTTTTTTGCCGGAATTGCAGTTGGACAAACTGATTATAAAAAGATGATCAACAAAGGTATTCAGCCGATTGGCTATGGATTATTTATTCCGGTTTTCTTTATTAGTATTGGATTAAATATCACCTTTAAAGGAATTATTGATGATTTTCTTTTATTTATCATCTTAACCATTGTTGGAATCATAAGTAAAACCATTGGTGCTGGTGCCGGAGCTAAATTATTCGGTTTTTCTAATCAATCTTCTTTAATGATTGGATTCGGTATGGTATCAAGAGGTGAAATGGCTTTAATCATTGCTCAAATTGGCTTTCAAAGTCGCCTTCTATCCGTTGATCGTTATTCAGCTGTCATCAGTGCTATCTTTGTTTGCACACTGGTGGCACCATTTTTATTAAAAAAGTTCCGATCCGTGCCAACTACTTGAACGCTTCCCCAATAATTACTACTTTTCCCGCGATTTGTACGTAGCTTTGAATATTGGCATATCTAATACTGCAGGAATATCCCACGAATACATCGTTCATAATGGAAGTGTTTATTATGTTTGAAAAACTTCGAATCCAATTATGATTTCCACATACGGATTTTTTTACAATAACATTAGGTTCGATCCAAACATCTTTTCTATTCAATCTGTTTTTCCTCCAGACATAACTCTTTTAAAAAGGCCACCAAAAAAATACATAATCAATGAAATAATCGCAAGAATCACAGTAAAAATACTAATGCCCCAAAATCCAACTACTTTAGTGATTAATATCCCGCCTGCTAGACCACCTAAGGTCTCTCCTAAATACATCGCCGCATTTGAAATAGACAATACCGTACTTCTGGCAGTGTTGGTAGTTTCCCGCAAGGTAGTCAAATCCATAATATATGTTCAATTTGCTGACAGGACAGATTATAAAAGTGGTTCTTTGCTTTATAATTTGCAAAAAGAGAGAGAAGAATGAGACATAGAATCATAGCAGTTAAGTTTTCTAAAGATGAACAGAGTATTATCGCGGTTAAACTAAAATGGCCAATGCAAGTTTGGTCGCTTAAAGAAAATGATGTACTCAAAGTTTTGGATTTATTCATGGAAATTGGACAAGGAAATCACTTTTTCTATACAGACCACTATGGTCGTGAATCCGAAGTTGAAGCTGTCGATCTGGATAATCCCAATGGAGGTTACATAAGAACCAAAACCAACGACACAACGATTGATAACCTTCTAAGTTTGGATCGTTTTTAAATGACTAGAAACTTTAATTTTAGTTAACGAATCCCACAACGTATGAATTTATTAAGATTTGAATAATAGAATTGGTTCAACCAATGTGAATTGGTGAATAAAATGAAAGGATTGGATAAAAGTGTTCATAGAACCAAATATCAGTTTTCACTATCATATTCCAAATAATGAGACATCACTCCGTTTAATAACGCCAGCAGATATTCAACAAAAATTTATTGGTTCTACAAAAGTTTGCAAAAATACCCTGTCAAACGGTTTATGTTTCTTTCAGATCACGGATGAAAACTTCACTGATTTTTATTCAGATATAAAACTCAGTTTCAGAAGAATTGAATAATTAAGAACTAAATATAACGTGTATCTTTCAAGATGGAATCATGGAACTTAAGAATTCCATCTTTTTTTGCCTGCTTAAATAATGCAAGACAAATTCCTCATCTAATTATTTTTTGCGCTAATCCAATGTTTCCTTTTCTTCCGATATTATTTGTTTGTGTTCCAAATTCCATCTAAATACTTTTGAAGAATTTATTTTTAATATGTAAGAAACAGTCCTATAGCTTAAGCCTTGATCCAATAACTCGAGTGCTTTTGACTTCCTTTGAAGAAAATCGGGTACGATCATATTATTTTTGTTTTCCCTATTTTTGTCGGACATTTTTTCCCACATAGTTTTAACTTCGTTTGCCAACTGTTTTAAGCCATGTTCCCGGTTAAATTTATCTACTTCTTGGCAAGTTAAAGTTTGCCTACTAATACCGTCCTCGTTTTGCAAATCAATTAATTGTCCAGCCAGTTTTGTTAATACAGTCATTTCATTTCTTCCTTAATCTATTAATAAATAATTCTTGTATGAATAAATGTAATTTCACTGTTTGACTTTACAATTTCAGTTTCGATGACTTAATCAAGTCTTAAAAATATGCGAACAATATTCGAAAATTAAGCTTTTTATGAGTCAATTTTTCCTTAATTATTAACTTTTTTTCAAAAACTATTAATTATTGTTCGGATATCTATAAACAACTATTTTCTTAATAAAAAGACCGTTAAATGCAATTCGGATAAAGAATATCGTATTTTTTGCTTTTCCAACGAAATACTGTTTGATCTGCCACGGTCTAAAACACTTTGATAAAAAACTTCCTTTAAATATTTAATAACCCGATATTTTTTGTAACATTCATATCGTTATCTTTATCACCATACTTCAACTTATATTTTTAATAGACAGATTAGAAGGAAGCGTTTTCGTAAATAAAAATGTTTTTGTTAAAAACCAAATTTTTATAATGTATGAGATTATTTATAAAAAGTTTAATTTTGAAATGATTTATTAATCCAAATATTTATTGTAAATAGCAATAAATTCAAATAATGTTTCGTAATCCACAAACTTTGTTTAATATATGCATTTAAGAGGAATAGAGTCGTAAAAACCGTCTCACTTAAGAGGCGGTTTTAAATTTATCGAGAATCTTTATGCTTTCTTTTGTTTATGCTTACACAGCATATGTGATTAAATTGAAAAAATGAATGCCCGCACGGCACTATTTTCAAAAAAATTATATAAAAAACTCCTAAAATAGATCGGGAGTTTTCATTATTTTTATTGTTGTTTAGTGATGGAAATTGATTCCAATTCTGTTTGAAGAACTTGTCCTTTCACTAAATTTACCGTTGTATTAGTTACTTGTCCAGAGTCAGCATCGGTAGTCGTTCCCAAAATTTCATTAACTTCACCATCGTTCGTCATTAAATTTCCAGAACCTTCAACAGCCTGAATTTTGTATCGTCCGGGTTGAATATCCTTTCCAACCTTATAATATCCAGCACTTAAATTACCACTATCCACAGCTGTTCTACTAGTAATTGCCTCAAAATGTGCTCCTGTGAAACCAGAAATTTCAATAGTTTCACCAGTTTTTAAATCAGCACGATAAGAATCAACAGTGCCTTCATCATCGTCGACAGTTTGTCCAAGAATAACGTTCAAATTATCGTCATTCGACGTTAAATTCCCTTCTCCACCATTGGAAGTAATGGTGTACCAGCCTGGTTGAACATCTGTACCAACCGTCCAATCTCCAGTAGTCAAATCAGTTGTTTTAGCAGTAGTTGAAAAAATGCTTGAGCTTGATGAACTAGAAGACTCCGAAGCTGTTGAACTCGAATTATCGGATGACGAATTCTTATTGGAGCCTAAATCTGCAATATAATTAGCCATTTTTGTATCAACGGTTAAAGTCGTGTACCCAAATTTATTTGCTTTCCTAACGATTTTTTTTGAAATCGTTGGTGACGTCCATGGTTTATGATAACTGGTAATCGCAAAAATAGAAGTTTTTGTTCTATAGCCAGCCGATGGGCTAATTTTATTAGTCAACCCAACAGGATCTACAAGTACAGAAAATTTTTTATTATTAACTTTTTCCCAGCTTGCAAAGGAAGGCGCCTCCGACGAAACCATAGCATAGTTCATGTTGCTTTCGCTATAAGGAGTTGCTACTACTTTAGCCCCATCAGGCGCAGTTGTCGTTCCACTAACAAGCCAGTTGTGGTCGCTGGTTATCCTGATAGATTTAACTTTTACTTTATAAATTTCATAGTTGCCTACTTTATCGCTCTCTGCAATATTATTATCGCTGCCAGTTCCGCTATCTCCAATGCCTACGCCAATCAACACTAAAAATAAACCAATAAATATAACTGCAATATAAAACCACCATTTTCTATAAAATGGCCTTTTTTGCTTATTCATTTCTCTCTCCAAATTAAATTAGCTCACTATCCCTTTACAAATGTGAACCTTTTCAATTGTAACCGTTTTACATATAAATGATTAAAAACCAGCAAGCCTTCCCTGCCAATAATCCATAAATAGTTCCTTAACCATCTTAGCTCCTTCTTCAGGATTTCCAGATGGGCTCGAAGCTCCATTGAAATCATCGGTTAGGCCGGTCATTGTGTCTCCAGGACAGATAGCGTTTAGGCGTATTCTTCTATCAATAAACATGTTATCAGTACTCTCTGTATTAATATAAGTCATCATACATTTCTTGGAAAAAGTATAGAATCTTTTATGTATTCGTAATGATCCTCATACCATTTAATGGACGAATTCCAATCAGGTTGTGCAATTATTTCCATAAAATGAATTAGCATTATTTTTGATCAATTGAATTCATCTACAGATTTCACACTTATTTTTCATGATTAATTCCCTTTTTATAACATTGCGTTACCAAGTAACAACTCCTTGTTTAATTAAATTAATGAATTAACTGAACTCTGATTGTGAGAACGCCTAAATTATTTTTTTGTGCTGGTGAATATATTTCGTAAGTATTATTAATCATTTTTTCTAAAGAATCATTAGCGGCGCTTCCAATCTCTGTTGGGGCAAAAGACTTATACAATTCACGAAAAGTTTTAAATTTATATATATTTTCAGGCACTACCTTAATTTTTTTATCAGTCTTTAAATATATGAAAGTGATCAGCGATTTTTCTTTTAAAAAGGAACGTTTTCGATCATTAAGACGTATTTCAACCTATTTCGTCCCCTGCTGCATTAACAAAAGCTGTGAATGATTAAGACCCATTATCATAATTAAAATAAACTCCTTATTCAAAACGGAAAACAATTAATCAGAAAATTCATTTAGTTTTATTAATAACTTTAAGAATTTTTTGGGCATTTTCCGGGTATTCCGTACTTGTTACATTGATTTTAAAAGAATGCACGGATTGATACATTGGAATCCTGACAATCGTCCCATCAAGGGCTGATTGTTCTCTGATACCAAGTTTGACGTCCTTGATAAATCGTTTCTTTAACTCGGATTCTGATGGAATTAAAGAAAAAGAATAAAAATCATAATCGCCCTTAAGCCCTCTTAAAATTTCATCGATGATTTCTTGTTGATGCATGACCCAAACAAAGACAATGTTTTCCAACTGGCTGTTAGCTATGAAGGAATTTAAAAGATACTGAATGTTTTTAACGACCATTTTCTTATTTTCGTCATTAAAATTCCAAGGATTCATATACCAGCACCAATCACCATCTAAAAAAACAGCATTGTCTAATTTATGTTCAACCAAGTATTGTCCAAGGGTTGTTTTACCAACACCCATCGGACCACCAATGAAAATCAAGCGTTTATTTTTCATATTGCTATTTTAGCAATTGTATATTAAGAACAATTATCGTAATTTAATGACAGGCATCCAGCAATCTGCAAAAAAACTTTTTCGTCATATAAAAGTTATCACCACGGAACTTGCCCATTTTCGTCTGAAAACGTTCCGGTCGGACCGTCTTCATCAAGAAGAGCTAAGCGGACAGGCTCACGCGCTGCTTGTTGTACAGTACGCGTACCTGAGAAATGATTAAAATCAGTGGCAGTAAATCCTGGCGATACTGCATTAACTTTGATATTTGTTGATTCCAGTTCTATAGCGAAGGCAAGCGTAATGGCATTAAGTGCGGTTTTTGAGGGACTGTAAACAACACTGTACATTGGTCGAAGTGTGCTCTTTGAATCCGAGTTCAATGTCAACGAACCGCCAGCACTCGATACATTTACTACCCGTGCTGCTGAGGATTTACGGAGAAGTGGCAGCATTGCTTGTGTGACCGCGATGACACCAAAGACATTAGTTTCATAGACCGTACGGATATCATTAAGAGATGCGGTGGCTATGCGAGCTATTGCTGAAATTTCTTCTGGCAATAAGTTTGGTTTATTAGGAAACAATATACCGGCATTGTTAACAAGAACATCCAGATGATTAACCTCATCCTGAATTTGTTTTGCAGCAGCATTAACTGATTCTTGGTCAGTAACATCTAATTGAATAGCAGTGGCATTTCCCCCGATGCTCTGTGCTGCTAATTTTCCTCGTTCAAGATTACGTGAACCGATAAAAACAGTCAAACCGCGATCCACAAGGTCTTTTGCAATTTGTAGACCGATTCCTTTATTGGCTCCTGTAATGAGAGCAATCTTTCTTTCTTGCATAGTAATATTCCCCTTTCTTTTATTGCATCAGTAAATAACTATAACCTTGTGAGTTGACGTATCAACTCACACAGACTATAACACAATATAGTTGACGTATCAACTCAATCAAACTATAGTGTTTTATAGATAAACTCAGGTTGGTCGGGAGAAAAAATAATTTGAATAACAATACGTTAAGTACAGATGAAATGAAAATATGGTGGATGTGGAAAAGCTCTTTTGAAAATATTTTTGGAAAAATTGCCAAGGACACAGCTAAACAGACTGGATTATCGGAAAATGATTTCGGAATATTAGATCGATTAATTAATCATGGACAAGGTGAGCTCCGGCAACAAAAATTAGTTGATTTGATGGGTTGGACAAAGAGCCGCCTATCTCACTATTTAATGCGTATGGAGCGACGTGGACTTATTCAAAGAAAATCATTGGATCATGGTAATGGCATCAATGTTGTTATTACATCTTTTGGAAAAAAAGAATTGGATAATCTTCGTCCAGTCCTCGCAAAGGAAATTCGGAAACATTTTCTAGATAAATTAACTAAGCAAGATATTGACTCAATCACTAAATTAGCGAAAAAAACGGAAGATGATCTTCATGACAAATAATAATATTAGCTTCATCCTTATGGCCATTAAAGAAAAGTTTTTAGAATCAAGTTGCTGTCTAAAGAGTTTTAAGCGTTGTTTATTTTATCCTTGATTAAAACCTTTTCCAGTGCTCTCTTTAGTTTTTCTTTGTAATTTCTAATTCTTCTTTTAAAGGACGATTATCGTCACTGAACAACACCACGATTAAGCCACCAACCGGTTCTTAAATCGGAATACAATCTTTTTTCTAGGAAACAAATGCCAATGTAAGTGAGCATCCCCCATTATCAAACACAAGATGCCCAGTTCTCAATCCCGCCACAGAATATGGATCAGCATTATTTTTGATTAGAAACGTACTTTAATTTGATCTTTACAAATCGAAAAATACATAGTTGCATGTTAACTCTTTGTAAATGAAAATCTTGATTATTTGGATAGCTAATTATTCTTTACTTATGCGCGCGATATCAAATTTTATTTTCCTAGTATCGACAATATTTTCCATAATTTAACGGCTCCGACAGTATCATATATATTTTTTAATTACCATTTTTGCAATCAATCGATTATTCGGTATGTATAAAACTAGGAATACGTTTGTAAGGAAAAAAGATATAAAGATCAAAATAGAAATCATGAATTTCAAAGAAAAATATAGAAATGATGTTTTAGGTATTATATGCACTTGACTGATTGTAGTGCTTGTAGTGGATTTGTTTTAAATAAACTATGACAAAAACACCAATCTTTATAAGATGATGCGACGTTATGAAATACCGCGGAATTAATATAGCTGAATAATAGTTACGAAAATAAGATCAAATATTTTCTAAAAAAATAAAACAAAACCGCCTCATTTAGGAGACGGTTAAGCACATATGAAAAACTTAAATTAGTTAGTGGTCGGTACTTTTAATTAGTACCTTAGTTATAAATATAGAATCTTTTAATTAACTATAAATAAAAGCCAACCTGATTAAAGGCTGGCCTGTGCTTGCATGATTTAAAATCTATTTACAATAAACCTACTACTGAATGATTACTTAAATATGAACTAAAATATTTTGTTGCTCGGTACTTATTAAAAGTACCTTGTGAAAAATTATAATACTTTTAATTGAAAAAGAATAAAAACTTGTTCGATCAAGAGACAATTTGATTTAAGTAACAATTTATTAATCTTTTTGAAACGTAATCAATCGTAATACTACTCGATCGGCAAATTGTTCTATGAATGATTTGCCAATTGTCCTTTGCTGAGTCATCATTTCGTAGCGAATTAGCTCATTGTCCTTTTACAAAGGCAAAACTTTTTTAATCGTAATCATTTAGCATATAAATGAATTAAAAACCACTGACCATTTGAAACGCCCTAAAATAAGCTCCATTTAATTTAGTTGGCCAGTTTTCTTGTTAGTTAAATAAACTCCCAAAATTACAATTGCTCCACCAATTATTTGAATAGCAGTTACCTTGTTGCCTAAAATAACACTGATAATGACGGTAAATACTGTAATCAGGTTTAAAAAGATACCAGACTTCCCTGCTCCAATAACCGGAACGGCACTGTTCCAAAACACCAACGAACCTACCGATGGAAATAAACCTAAATAAATAATGCTGTAAAAGGTTGGTGCTTTAAACGACCAATTAAAATTCGAGTTTATAAAAAAAGGAAGCATAATAATTAAGCTAAAAAAGACAATTACACTTGTCGAAGCAATTGGCGGTAAATAGCTAATTTTTTTGGCTAACAAAGTATAGATTGTCCATGAAACAATCACTAAAATCATGTAAAAATCGCCTTGATTGTAGCTAATTGAAAAGATCTTTAATAGATTTCCGTATGTCAAAACCAATAAGACTCCCAATAAAGAAATAAAAATTCCCAATATATTAATTTTGTTCATACCCTCTTTTAGAATTAATGAAGCAAAAACAGCAATCAGGGCAGGATTAACAGAATTTATCAAAGCCGCATTAATAGAGCTTGTGAAAGAAAGCGCCTTATACAATAAAACGTTATAACCAATAATTCCAAATATTGAAAGTACTAATAGAATTGGCCACTCTTTCCATACTTTTTTCCAAGATGGCTTTTCAAGGATTTGAGATAAAGGCAATAGAATAATTCCGGCTAACAGCCATCTTAAAAAATTAATCTGAATCGGTTTTAAAGAATTTATGATATATTTTCCAAAAACATAGTTACCAGCCCAAAAAAGGCTAGCCAAAACTAATAACAAAATAGCAACAGATCTTTTCATTTTCACAACGAACACTCCTCAATCAAAATATCATAAACACTATAAGCAATAATAATCAAAATATTCTTATAATAAAAATGCCAGTTTACTTATACATTTATAATATTTAAAATATAAATTGATACGAAGCAATATTAAGGAGAAGGCAAATTGAATATAAAACAATTAGAACATTTTATCGAAATTACTGATAATCTCAGTATTTCAACGGCAGCTCAAAAATTAGGTTTGCCTCAACCATTTTTGAGTCAACAATTAAAAAAAATTGAAAAAGAATACAATACGGTTTTGTTAGAACGCAATACTCGTCATATGAAACTTACCGAATCGGGAAGAATGCTTTATGAACGCGGCAAACAGTTGCTCAAGCTGTACGCCAGCATTAATAACGAAATTTCAGAGATATCAACCGGCAAAAATGGATCGTTATCTATCGGAGTAACTTCCTCAATTGGCAGCGGAGCACTTCCGGAATGGATAGCCAACTTCAATGAAAAGTTTCCCAAAGTAAAATTTTCAATCGAAGAAATCACAACCGCTAGAATACTTTCCTCAATAGAGGACGACTTGATTGAAATTGGAATTATTTGTACCCCGTTAAATTCGGATAAATTTGAAATTATTCATTTGTCTAACGAACCTATGATGGCAATTTCAAGTAAAAATTCACAATTTGTCTTGGAAAATAATCAAATAAATATATCTTCACTTGCAGATAAACCTTTATTAATTTACAAACGATATGAAACAACTATAAAAAATTTATGCCAAAAATATGGTTTTAAACCAAATATCGCAGTAAAAATTGACAATACGACTACCCTGATCTCATTGGCCGAAAAAAATCTCGGCATTGCGATAATTCCCAAAGATTGGTTGAAGTTTGTTGATAAAAATAAAATCAATTATTGCCAAATAATCAATAAAGAGTTGTTCACTTATAATGCAATTATTTGGAAGAAAAACACTAAACTTTCCAAAATAGCGAGCAACTTTGTTCAAGAAGTAAAAAAAGAATACTGTGTTAATTAGCATTTCGAGTATCTCTGACCAAACCATATATATTCAATAGTATTTAAAAAAGTCTTCAGCAAAAAGAGACCGTTTGCGAATATAATTAACGTGATCTATAGACAAGGAATATCCACTCATGAAAAAAATCTATTTCCTTTGTACAGGAAATTCCGCTAGAAGCCAAATGGCCGAAGGCTTTGCAAAGAAATATCTAAGTTCGGACTGGAAAATCCAATCAGCCGGTGTTGAAAAACACGGTCTCAATCCATTCGCCGTTAAAGTCATGCAGCAGCTTAATATTGATATTTCCAAGCAGTATTCAAAACTTATTGATAATAACTATTTACAACAATGTCAATTAATCGTCACCTTATGTGGGGATGCCAAGGATCGTTGCCCAATGACCCCTGCCTCAATTAAAAAAATTCATTGGGAATTAATTGACCCAGCTCGGGCATCCGGAACAGAAGAAGAGAAAATGCACGTTTTTGAAATGGTAAGAGATGAAATTAAAGATAGAGTTATGCAATTGAGCAAAGAAATATAAAAACACCTTTGAGTGCTTAATCAACGGTGAACCAGGTCGACTCAAATTAAATATTCATGATAATTTTTAAAAAAGAATAGATACGAGGATGATTGTGCTAAATTCTTTTTCTATTCGTCCATAAAGCTATTGGGGAACAAATGATTATTAATATTGAACCAAAAATATAGGTTTGACTAAAAGCATGCGCTATTTTTTGATTTTTGTATTCTTTTATATCTTTTAACCCTGATTTCATTTCATTAGCTTGTGCCAATAATGCGATTTTTGTTGATAAAAAACTTTGAGCCGTTGCCACTTTTTGATTAGCTCCATCCAAAAGCTGCAAGTTGTTCTCAATTTTCGAAACGTTCTTGTCTTTGGAACATTCCGTTAAGGAGGCTGCATTTTTTTCAAATTGCTGATATGCTTGAGCGATTTTATCAGAAGATGTATATATTTGGGTACTACCATCATATAACATGCGTAACTTGCTATTAATTTTTGGTTTAGGAACACCCTTTTCTTTTAGAGCTGCCTTTTTAATTTTTGCTTTCAAATGATTCATTTTACGTTGAATTTTTACATTATCGTCATCACTAAAATTAGAAGTGCTGAAAAGAGTTTTAATTTGTTTTTTGGCCACTTTTTTTACATGTGGCGATATATTTTTTTGAGTGATTATATTTATAGATGTTTTTTTAATCTGATCTTTTGCCGTTTGAATATGAGTATTTAGCAAAGTTACAAGTATAGCGATTCCTAAACATGTTCCAACCTGCCGAGTGGCGTTAATGATGTAACAACATTTAAAGATCGTAATGATTTGAATGTTGACATTGCTAAAAATGAAACTATTAAAATCATCAAACAAATGTTGATAAAATATTAAATTATAAACTAAAATTTTTTCTTTATGACATATAAGAAACGCAAACATAAGATCGATTATTCGACACTGGGTCATTGGGAACTTTTATGCTTTCTTTATGTGCATAATTGAATTTAAATAAATAAAAAATATAAATAATTTCTAGTTTGAATAATTAATTATAATAAAAAACACCAGCCTAGAAGGCTAGTGCGTGTATGCAAAAAAATATTTTAATACTCTCTCGTACCAATTAAGGTACAAGATAATCATGCTAAAACCAGTCTATTACTAAGTCCGGTGTTTGATGCTTAAGGGTCTCTTTGGAAATAACTTAATTAAGCTATACTTCCCAGCGCCTTGGCTATACAATAAAAAAACAGCCCTCTTTACAGTTTCGAGTCAATCAGTTCTACCTGATACCTCTAACTGTTCACATCCCAATGTAGGTAGCTTTGAGACTTGCGCCTCAATGTTTCATTACACGAATGCTAAGAGAACTGCTCTTGGGTCCTTCGAGATCCAATTTTGCCCCTTACAGGGTCTTGTCTTCATCAGTATCTAGAATACGCTTTATGATCCCCTTGAACCCTATGTATAGTTTAACATGATTCAAGATAGAAAGAAAGCGCTTTCTACTTATCAAGGCCAAAAAAATCCCCGCATAAAGCGAGGACTTATCATAGCGTGAACTATGAATAAAAATATTGGATATCGACCATGACATCCATAGGTAATTATATATGATATCTGCATTTTGCATATAGAGATATAAAAAACTACCAATCAAAAAATGGATGTTTTTAATAAATTTAAAATTTTTATTTTTTACGTGAGCACCGATGAAATAATAACGGAATTCATAGGAAAGCAATAATGCCTTATTCGTTTACATTAATATTGAAATAAAACTAGTCTAACCTTGCGGTCCATTGAGGAGACCTGTGATAATTAAAAATCATTTCAATGTCACTAGGAAGATTTCGAGCAGTCGATAAATTCAACCCTTTAATTTCTTCTTCTTTAAAGAAAGCCACTTTTTCTGTTTCCGGGCCTGGTTTTGGATTGTGTTATTTTATATTACAAGCTATAAAGCATTTATAAATGTAATTAAAACTCCGTTTGGAATAATTATGCTTAGCCATATCGAAAAGAGCAATTAGATTTTGTGCCTCGACTTTTATGTTTGCTTCTTCTTTAGTTTCTTTTTCTGCAATTTCTATAAGTATTAATCAATTCAATAAAGATTAAAAAAATATTTTTGCTAGCACAGTTTAGTCAACCATTCTTTTGTTCTTTCATAAAAGACGGTAATACAACATCGTCTACTAGTTTTTCGATGAATTGAGATGTCAAAGATTTCTCATTGATCAAAACTTCGTATCGAAGCATATCAAAAGGTAAGAGTTGTAAATATTCATCAATTGGTTGACTTATCTCACCACGGGCTTTTGCCTTCTCTATAATTCTGCCCATAATCGATAAATTAAGTTGACGAGTATGTTTTAGGCGTTCTTGTATATTATTATTTTTACCAGCTTCACAGAGAAAGGCTCTAAAAAATTCCGGACCAAGAATTTTACTCATTTTTAATGAATGTGATAAAGCAAAGATCAAATCACCTCTAAGGCTAATACCTGGTAACGACATCGAAAAAAAATTTTGTTCATTTTGTTTCAGCCTATTATCCATCGCAGCATTGATTAATTCAAAGGGTGATTCCCAGTGTCGATATAAAACAGCTCTGGCTGTACCAGCCTGATGTGCAACATTTTGGAAAGTGGTTGCTTTATAGCCTTTATCATTTAAAATTTCTAGCGTACTTTTGTAAATCGAATTAATGATTTCTTGTTTTGTTCTTCGCTGCATTGTTTTATTAATTAGTAATTATTCCAATCCTTAAGAATCATTTTAGCAAAAATATCTTTTAAATAAAAATTATCGAAACAACTTGTAACTATATTGCTTTTGTTTTTTTAAAGATATACAATGACTTTGTTTTATCGATACAAAACGTCTCGATAATTAAAGGAATTTAAAATGATGAAAAAACTAACTAAACCAAAAGAAAAAATTGATCCAACTCTTCTTCGGATCAGTTTGATTTTTGCCTTTGGTGCATTAGCACCAATATTCGATTCAACGATGGTGAACATCGCCATCCAGACCATGACCAGAGATATGCACACGACGATTTCTGTTATGCAATGGACGATTACTGGATATACATTAATGATGGGTATTACTGTGCCATTGGCAGGTTGGGCAACTGATCGTTTTAATGGCAAATGGATTTATAGTTTTTCGCTTGTTTTGTTTTTAATCGGTTCATTATTTTCTGCGATATCAACGACCATTACAACTTTAATCATTGGTCGATTAATTCAAGGAACTGGGACCGGTATGCTTATTCCAGCCTTATCGACCTTAATTATGAGAGCCGCAAACGGTAAAAACATTGGCGCAGTTATGTCGACAGTCGCAATTCCAACAATGATTGGCCCGGTACTCGGGCCGGTCTTAGGAGCCTTTATAATAAGTAATGCAAATTGGCATATGATGTTTTGGGTTAATGTTCCCTTGACTTTAGTTGGTCTTCTATTAATCTTCTTTGGTGTTCCAGCTATGCCGGCCATTAATCCAAAGCTAAAAATTGATTTTTTGGGGATCGGTTTATTAGCAGGATTTTTCGCGGGAATGATCCTTGGAATTTCTAATTATTCCTCCAGCAAATCATTATTTAACCAGGATGATGTCTTACTAGAAATCGTTCTGGGTGTATTAGCCTTATTAATGTATGTCTTATACGCAGTTATCAAACCGGACAAGGCAATTGTTCCTTTGAATATTTTCAAATATAAAAATTTGAATCTAACAACAATCTTGATGATGTTAACTGGCATTACAACTAACGGCCCAATGATGTTGTTACCTTTATATTTTCAAGGAGTCCGTGGCCAGAGCGTCTTAAGCGCCGGAATTATTATGGGTTCACAAGCGATTGGCATGTTTTTTACACGTTCACAAGCTGGCAAATTAACTGATAGAATCGGACCAAAATGGGTCGTAATAGTTGGCTTGTTAATTACTCTATTAGCAACTATGCCCTTTGTCTGGTTCGATACTTCGACTGCTATTTGGTTATTAGTCTCCGTTCTGTTTATACGTGGACTGGGTATGGGAGCAATGAGTGTCCCATTGATGACCGCTGCCTATATCGGTATGCCAAAAGAAAAAATCGGTCAAGCAACAGTTATAACAAGGATTTTACAATCAGTAGGTGGCGCAGCCGGTTCTGCTATTCTTTCAACAATCATTGTTAATGTTGCCACTAGTTATCCTAAAAAGACTCCTCTCTTAACGATGGCTAACTCTTATAACATAGGATTTGCATGGTCATGTGGTTTTACTTTATTAATGTTTATTCCTGCTTGGTTTCTGTCAGTAAAAAAGTCAAAAAAATATAAAGATTGAAATTAATAATATCCGTCGTATTAGTCGTATTAGAAGTGATTAACTTAGCAGCCATGGTATTCGTGATTAGAATATCGACATCGCTCTTACCAATAATCCAAGAACCAATGTTGGATAAAAGCACATTGTTACTGGATATTAACGCACCTTCTTATAAGACTGGCCTTGTACCCAACTTGAAATCGATTGGCAAGTAGCCTAGTTCCTGGTCAATTTAGAGTATTGTGCTTGCATTAACTGCTGTTGCCCGTTGCCCCGGTAGAAGCCGTAGTCGTTCCATTATAACCACTGTCCGTAATTACGCTTAAATCAACATGCCCATTTCAGTCACCAGCATTATAAGTGGATGTGAACTGAAATAGGTGGATGTTATATTAAAACCTAGGAAAATGAGCTTAAAAGAAGTCTAGAAAACCTAATGTCAAGGCATTTAAGCAACAAAAAAGCTCTATATCAACCTTTGTCGATAAAGAGCAAAAATGCGGGCGATGGGAGTCGAACCCATACGGTATTTCTACCACAGGATCCTTAATCCTGCGCGTCTGCCAATTCCGCCACGTCCGCGAACAAAAATATTATACTAGAAAAACAGACGAACTGCTTGGAAAAAAGCAAAAAAGAGTCAAATTTAGCAATTAAATTCAATAAAATCAGTAATAACCTGATTAAATCTAAAATAATCGAAAAATCAGCCTCTGAGTGTTAGACTAGTTTAAAATTTAAGTAGGAGGAAATTATGATTGAATATCAAATTCGTGGTGAAAATATGAGTACAACGGATGCTATCAATAACTACATCGAGCTTCGCTTGGAAAAACTTAATAACTATATTGATCAAAAAAACAATCCTATAGCTCATATAAATGTTCGGAAATACAATGAAAAGACTTTTAAAATCGAAGTTACAATTCCACTACCGTATCTGACATTACGTGCCGAAGAGACACAAAGTGATTTCTATAACGCCGTCGACCTGGTTTCTGCCAAGCTGCTGCGGCAAATCCGTAAATTTAAGACAAGAGTTAATCGCAAATCTCGAGAAAGAGGTTTTAAAGGAATTGACTTTAACGAAGCAATCGATCCGGTTCCTTCCGACACAAATGAAGACAAAAAAATCGACGTTATTCGTCGAAAGACTTTATCATTGAAACCAATGGACATAGAGGAAGCAGTATTACAAATGGAAATGCTTGACCATGATTTCTTCCTGTTCCTCAATTCCGATACAAACCAGTTGGATATTGTCTACAAACGAGATGATGGAAAATATGGGCTAATCGAAACAGAAAATGTTGAAAGTTCCAAATAATAATTAAAAACCAGCCGAAAGCTGGTTTTTAATTTACTTTAAATGGCGCTCGGACACCAGTTTCAAAGTTGCTCCGTCGATACTGCAGCGCATTTTCCGTAAATTTATTCTTCTATTGCGTAAATACTTGTGGTGGTGAGAAGCTTTGCATTCATAAAGATAAAAAGACTTTTGCCTGGAATGAAGCGGCGAATATCTTGGCGCACCAAGTTTTTTTAATAAAGCCTGGAAATCACGGTCATTTTCGCGGTGAAGACCTTTATGCAAATAAATATAATAATGTGCCAATTCGTGCTTAATGATTCCCGGAAGATCTTTGTCGTCAAGCTTTGGATTGATTTCCATATAGATTTTATTTTCCAATATCTTTCGGCCGCTTTTCGGAAACACGACTCGTCCACCAGTAGAACGCAAGTGCTTATTAAATTTAACCGTATGCCCAAAAGAAGAATGAAAGCACATAATTGAAAGGCGCTCAACGAGCGCCTCTAACTGACTGTTTGAAATTGCCGTCATAATCAGCCCTGAAGGCCTTTAGACATCAAAATGCGATTGACATTGCGATTAACCTTGTGCATTAAGTCGTCCTGATCTTTTTCTGATTGAGAAAACTTAACAAGGTCAACAGATTTTTTATCTAAATTCAAAGAATCTGTCATGTTTTTTGTCGCATCAACGTAATCTTGAAAATAAGAAACGAGGTTCGTTTTCAAACCAAGTAAATGAACAGGGGCCGACAAACCTTTCAAATCATCAACAGCCTGCTCATATTGATCATTGGCATCCATAAATTCGGCAGCAACATTTTTAAACTCGCTATCGGAAAGGTCAGCTAATCGATCACTATCTAGAAATTCTTTCAGCTTACTATAGGAGGGACTGACTTTTGTATTAATCCGATCAATCGTTTTTAAAAAATCTTGAAGTCCCAAGGCAAATTGTTGTGGTTTAACTGGTTTCATAATTATCTCTTCTTTAAAACAAGACGCTCGAATAATTTTACTACTTCAACAATTAAAATGATCGAAAAAGAAGCAGCCAAAACAATTAACCATTGATGAATATTTAGATCGGAAACGTGAAAAATATCATTGAAACCCGGTACCAAAACGACAATCGCCATCGAAAGAAGGCTAAACAAAATCGCTCCATTGAAATATTTGTTTGCAAAAGGCCCGATTCTCAAAACTGACTGGTAAACCGACTTAACGTTAAACGCATTGACAAGCTGCATTAGACCAAGTGTCATAAAGGCCATCGTCAAGGCATCCCGATGAACAAGACTTATATTCCCGGCGTGATCCGGATAAGCAAGTGCTAAAGCATAGACTGCCAAAACTGTCAAAGCCTGGATAATTCCCTGCCAAATAATTGCTACACCGACACCATCCGACAAAAAGCTGGAAGTCCTTCCACGTGGGCGACGATTCATAATATCTGTTTCCGATGGTTCCAGCCCAAGCGCAATCGCTGGAAAAGTATCGGTTACCAAATTAATCCAAAGAATCATAACTGGTGCAAAAAGTTTCCAACCCAAAACGGTCATAGTGAATAAAGTCATTACTTCGGCCAAATTAGAAGAAAGCAAATACTGTAAAGCTTTTTGAATGTTAGCGAAAACAGTTCGGCCTTCCTTGATTGCATTGACGATCGTAGCAAAATTATCGTCAGCAAGTACCATATCGGAAGCGCCTTTTGAAACTTCTGTCCCGGTAATGCCCATGGCCACACCGATATCGGCTGTTTTCAAAGCCGGGGCATCATTAACGCCATCCCCGGTCATTGCAACGATTTTACCGCGTTTTTTCCAAGCATTGACAATTCTGACTTTATGCTCCGGAGCAACACGGGCGTATACGCTGTATTGAGTGACGCTGTCCTGAAATTGATCGTCAGGGATTTGATCTAGTTGGGCTCCGGTAATCACAGCCTGGGATCCCTGATCGGCAGTCAGAATTCCTAAGCGTCTCGCAATTGCTGCAGCAGTGTCTTTGTGATCGCCAGTAATCATAATCGGCCGAATACCAGCCTGACGAGCCTCTTTGACTGCCTCGGCAACTTCTGGACGCTCTGGATCGATCATTGCGACAAAGCCAACAAAAACAAGGTCTTTTTCAACTGCCTTGCTTGTTAACTTCCCGGGAACTTCTTTAACGTTTTGATAGGCAAAAGCCAAAACACGCAAAGCTTGTTTTGCCAATTGATGATTGATTTCCAACAGGTTTTGACGATTTTCATCCGTCAGGATTGAAATTTTTCCGGAAATTTCAATTTTAGAAGTTCGACGCAACAATTCATCGGGAGCACCTTTGACAGTGACGATATATTGATTGGAATTCTTATTAACGGTTGTCATCAATTTACGTTCGGAATCAAAAGGTATTTCGGCAACTCGCGGCATCTTGTTGAATAAACGATTCAAATCCTGATCTTGATTTTCGTTAAACGAAATAAGAGCAGTTTCGGTCGGATCGCCCAATAGACCCTTTTCAGTCATTTTCGTGTCATTGTTCAAAGCCATCACAAGTGCTAATTTTTTGGCTGTTGGATTGTTTTTAATCGATTGGTCTGCATCTACGATTTGATTGTTGACAACATACTTTTCAACCGTCATTTTATTTTGCGTTAAAGTACCGGTTTTATCCGAACCAATGATTTCCGTCGATCCCAAAGTCTCAACGGCTGCCAAACGCCTCATTAAAGCATTTTTCTTTGCCAAACGACCAGTTCCCAAAGCCAGCGTAATCGTAACAATTGCTGGTAAGCCTTCTGGAATGGCAGCGACAGCAATACTAATCGCCGTTAATAGCATGTTGACCCAGGATTCGGCTCCTTTTATCATTCCAATCGCAAAAACGATTATCGAAATTACAAGAATCAAATAGGTTAGGCTTTTACCCAACTGTTTTAAATTAGCCTGCAGGGGTGTGGCAGTTTCTTTTGTCTGTTCCAACATACTGGCTATATGACCAACTTCGGTTGTCATTCCAGTAGCCACAACTATTCCGACACCACGCCCGTAAGTAACGTTTGTGTTCATAAAAACCATATTATGGCGATCGCCAAGGCTCGGTTTTTTAGCTTTTAAAACAGCTGATGATTTTTCAACCGGAACCGATTCGCCAGTTAACGTCGCTTCTTCGATTTTTAAAGAATTAGCTTCAATTAAACGCAAATCAGCCGGAACAATATCGCCAGCCTCTATCAAGACAATGTCGCCAGTCACAAGCTCTGTCGCCGGTAATGACACTACTTTGCCATCACGACGAACATCGGCATTTGGGGTCGACATTTTTTTTAAAGCTTCAATTGCGTCTTCCGCTTTTGATTCCTGAAAGACACCAAAAATTGCATTTAAAACAACAACCAGCAAAATAAAAATTGCATCGACCAATTCTCCGGTCATTGCTGCAATGATCGCCGCAACCGCCAAGATCGCAATCATAAAATCTTTGAACTGATTAACAAATTTTTGCAATAAAGTAGTTCGTTTGGCTTTATTTAAAACATTCGGACCATCTGTTTTTAATTTCTGACTGGCAACATTTTGACTGAGGCCTTTGTTTTTATCGGAAGCAAATTGATCGATTACCTCCTTGACGCTCTGGTTGTAAAAAATTTTTTTGGACAAAACAAAAGACTCCTTCCCTTAGAAATTAAGATGAGTCTCACTGATTAAGGGTCACCAGAACAATTTGTTCGTGTAACTTGGATTTCCCGCGGACTAAAAAATTCGCCGTTACTCCCTCATTTAATAAGTTAATTATACAAGAGAATTCGTGGGAACTTTTAGTAAGAAAACAAAAATAATATTTAACTAACTTTTTGTCATCATATTGAAATAAAAATGTTACACTCAAAAGCTTTTCGGACGCCTACAATATTCTCGATGTCTTCAGAGAAAATCACTAGTAAACGTAAATATTTATACGGTGTCGATTTAATGCGGCTTTTGTTTATTCTTGGCGTATTAACAATTCATACTTCAACCGTCTTTACATACAAATTTCAGGTTGGATCAGCTCCTTTTCTTGCTTTGGGATCCTTTCACATGCCGATGCACTTCACAAGAATGGGTTTCATGTTTATATCCGGACTGGTTCTTTTTTTAAATTCTTATAATCGGCCAATGCACTTAATCAAGTTTTGGAAGCGACGATATTTTTGGGTTTTGATACCCTATTTTTTCTGGAATTTTATTTATCATATGGTTGAGCATGATTTTGGAAAAATTTTAACCAGCACTTGGTGGCTGCAATATTGGGATTTATTAATTCACGGTAACGGATACTATATGTATTTTTTAATGGTAATGCTGCAACTTTATCTTTGTTACCCGTTAATGCGTTTCTTATTTAAAAAGACTGAGGGCAAACATTTGCTGGTCTTTTTTTGTTCGATTGCAATCCAATTATTAATCACGATTTTTACAAAATTTGTATTCCCCCACCTTTCAACCGAAAATTGGCCTTACTTATTTAAAAGTTACGGAATGTTTGTTCTTACTTATGAAGGTTATTTTATTGCCGGTGCTTTGGCAGGAATTCACTATTCCGAAGTTGAAAAGTGGATCGTTTCGCATATAAAACAGCTTTTCATTGCGACCTTAATTGGTATTCCAACAATGATATTTTATTATTTTTATAATATTTACATTCTTAAGCTAAGCTACAGTAAAGCCTATGAAGTTCATCAGCCACTTATAGTAATCTATGCTTTGATTGTGATATCCAATGTTTTCTATGTTGGTTATCTCTATGATCGTTTGGTTAAAAGCAAGAAGCACCCGAAACTTATTGCTTTTGTCTCAAAAGCACAAAAAATTGCTTTTGGTCTATATTTAACACAGACGATTGCCCTGTCGATTTTGCGCATAATAATAATTCCAATACCCAACGATTCTTGGTATATCTGGTTAATATGGCCATTGGCAACAATTTTTGTGATCGGATTCTCAGGGGCATTGTGCTGGATCCTGTACAACACGCCAATCGCACATTATGTAATAGGAAGACCATTAAATAAAAGAGGAATAAATGTCAGAATATAATTCAAAATTAGTTAAAAAGACTTTTTCATGGATTGAAAAAGATCCAAATAAAAAGAAACTATATGATGCCGATTTAAATCTTTGGCTAACTAATGGACAACTTTTAAAAGCCGTTGATCAAGCAGTTGAAACATTTGACGAGGCTGGACTTAAAGTTGGAGATTTATTATTGTTGGCTTTGCCAAATTCAACTGCTTATGCAATTAGTTATTTAGCGGCAATGCGAACCGGTTTGGCTATTTATTCAATGAATCCAAAAATGCCGGAAAAACAAGCCAAAAACGAATTTAGAAAAAGAAATTACAAAGCAGCGATTTTAGATGGTGATTATCAAGAGTTTTTTAACCAAACAGTCGAAAATCCAAAATCTGAGATTTTAACCAATTACGACGATTATTATATTAAATTAACTTCTTGGGACTCGATCAAAACAATTGATAATGTTGACGATTTTGACGAAATTCCCAAACACTCGGGCATTGTTATTTATACTTCCGGAACAACCGGAAAGCCAAAAGGCGTCTTATTGGACCACGACCAAATGTATACAGCCGGTGATAACGTTGTTCAGAGCCATAGTCTAACAGAAGCTGATTGTGTTTATATCGTGCTTCCTTTTTACCATATAAACGCTCAAAATATCGCTTTGATGTCAGCTTTGATTTCAGGAGGCTCAATCGTCGTTCAAAAACATTTCTCTGCCCATAAATTTTGGCCGGTTGTCGAAAATCAAGATGTTACCTGGGTCTCGGCCGCTCCGGCAATCATTTTAATTTTGTTAAACACGGAAATTAATCCAAAGAATTTACGTAAATTACGTTTCATACGTTCAACCTCGGCTCCTCTGGCAATTGCAGCGATGAATCAATTTGAGGAACGTTTTAAAGTACCAATCCTAAATTCTTATGGGATGACCGAAGCACCCAGCCAAATTGCTATAGATCCAATGCCGCCTCTCAGTAGCCCGGTTGGATCATCAGGAAAACCTTTTAATATTGCAATAAAAATATCTGATAAAAAATTAACCAAAGAACTGCCGATTGGGGAAGACGGAGAGATTTGGATCAAAGGAACAAATACAATAACCGGGTATCTTCATAATCGCGATCAGGAATCTTTTGTCGACGGATGGTTTAGAACCGGCGACATTGGCCACTTAGATAAGGATGGTTTTATCTTCCTTGCAGGACGAAGCAAAGAAATGATTAACAAGTCCGGTGATAAGATTAGCCCTTACGAGGTTGAAAACGTGATAGATAAATTAGCCTTCGTTGATGCCTCGGCTGTGATTGCTTATCCGGACAAAATATATGGGGAGACAGTTGCAGCTGTAATTGTTTTAAAAAATTCAACAAATAAAAAAGAAGAATTAAGCGATTTCGCCAAGCAAATTAGAAAAATAGTTTCTCTGCAGGAAGAGAAATTTAAAATCCCACAGTATATTTTCTTTATGAAAGATATTCCACGAGGAGCAACCGGAAAAATTCAGAGAACAGCGTTAAAAAATAAAGTAATCGGTAACGAAAGTATTGATAAATATTAAAAACATATCTGACTAAGAACATTCTTGGATAGATATGTTTTTTAATATTAAAAGCAGTTTGAATTAAATCAGATCCGATTAGTCGTTGGGTAGTTTTTACACCTGCTTTTCATAAAAATTACCAAAAGTATGATCAACCTTCCACATTGAGGCAAAAGCTTTTTCATCGGCCGCTTCAATTGCCTCACGCAATTCATAGCGTTCCTCGAGAGTAATAACGGTGAAAATTACGTGTTTGGAATCATGTAAATATCCACCCTTCGCGTCGTCTACGACAGTAATTCCACGACGAAGTCGGGATTGAATCTCCTGGATCATTTTATCTTTATTGTTAGTGACAATCATAACTTCCATTTGTTGTTGCTGGGTATAAGCAATTGAAGTCATCCAAGCAGAAACAACGATACCGATGATTGAGTAAAAAGCATATTTCCATCCATGCTGGAAGCCAGAACCGATCATAATGATCGAATTAAAAGCAACGTTTATCGGAAAGACTTTAATGTTCCACAAATGTTTCCCAATGATTTCAACAACATCCAGACCACCAGTTGCAACACCATTTTTTAAAGCAAAACCAGTTGCGAATCCATTAAGAGCCCCACCAAAAATGGCACACATTAAAGGATCGGAAATTAAAGGTTTTGTCGGTGCGACGATCAAATCAATAAATATAGAAGAACAAGCAATTGCGAAAATCTCAAAAAAAGCCAAGCGGTGACTAATCATGATCCAAGCCAGAATCGTCATTGGAATATTAACAGCTAAAATAACCACAGGCAAAAGATTGGTTGAAAAAAAGAAACCGACTAATTGGCCCAAGCCATTAAAACCGCTGGAATAAATATCTCCCGGCTTCCAAAAAAAATTCATGGCAAATCCAACCAACACGCCATATAAAATCGCCGCCCCAGCACGAGCGACGATAGCGTGTTTTGATAAATAATTTCTCAATTGATCCATCAAATTAGATTATATCCCAGTTATTCAATTGCCCAATGATTAATTGGTCCAAATTTGTGTCCAACGCCAATCGTTTCAACAATCGCTTGATAAGTAGCTCTTTTAGCGATTTTTATGGAATTTTTAATAGTCTTTCCTTTAACAATCTCGGCCGCAATAATTGCAGAAAAAGTGTCGCCTGTTCCATTAATATGGCTTGTATCGACATAATCTTCACTTAGAAAGTAACCATCGCCATTTTCTAATAAAACATAGTCAGAAACGGTTTTTTGCTCGGAATCGATTAAATGTGAACCTTTAACCACAACATTCTTAGCACCAAATTTCTGAATCTTTTCAGCAGCTTTAACAAGATCGTCTTTATTCTTAAGTTCAAAACCAGCAATCACTTGAGCCTCTGAAAAATTGGGCGTTGCAACTTCAGCTAAAGGCAGCAAATTTTCTCTTAAAGTATCGATCGCTTCATCTTCGAGTAATTTTGCTCCGTGTTTTGTTGTAATAACCGGATCGACAACCAAAGGGCCAAAGTTAACCTTTTGATAATTTTTTACAATATCCAAAATAAGTTCGCTGTCGGCAAGCATACCAGTTTTAGCAGATCTAATATGAAAATCATTAGCCAGAGTTTTAAACTCCGCATCGATAAAATCTAAAGGAAAATTGTGTCCCGCACTGATCCCGTATGAATTTCCGGCAACAGCAGCAACAAGAATCGACATACCGTAAACATGCCGAGAAAAAAAAGCGTGCAAATCCGCTTGTGCTCCAGCTGATCCGTCTGAATCAGAGCCAGCTATCGTAACAACTTGAGGAAATGAATTAATTGATATTGCTCCCATAAAATTTATAACCTATTAAATCCTTATTCTTCCTAATTAGTATTTGTTTCCACCATCCAACTCTAAATATTCCATAGCGTTTGAAGCCACCAATGCAGCAAGAATATCGTCGATATAAACATTGACAGAATCAGTTTTATCATTCAAAACGCCAATTAAACCCGGTTTTTCATTATCAAGCCAGCCATAATGGACAGTTGCTGCTGCACCAAATTGCGAAGCCAAACCAATTGCCAGAATTTCATCAACATTATGTCCATTAGCATCGCGAGAGAGCCGAGCCTTCAAAGGCTCATCGTCCGACATCGTTTCAGCGGATTCGTCCATATACAAAGCCGTAAGAATAATATCATTGACTTCATCGCGTTTTAAAACGATCGACAAAGCTTTAACTATTTGCTCATGTTTGGCAGAAAAATGATAATGCTGCAACAAAAAATCACCCGTCAGTCTATAAATATTATCTAAAGAAACTCCACGTTTACGAAGTCTTTTAATACTAGCTTGCGCTAGTTCAGAATAATCACTCATGTATAGATAATAACCTTAAAAGGGCAATCTGTCATTTTCCCCTCATATACCTGCTTAATTATACTGATCGTCAGCTGAGGCAAACAAATCCTGTGAGGATAATTAACACAGGGCAAATAAAGGAAGGCAAAAAAAAACACCCAAAGGGGTGAATTGCATCGCATCGACCTAATCTTGCAACAGGCGTTCCTGTAACTACTTTGGGCCCTGACGAGCTTAACTTCTGTGTTCGGAATGGGAACAGGTGTGACCTCATCGGAATAAATACGACACTCAGTACTTGCGCACTGATAACCGAATAGTAATTTAACACTGTTAATCAAGCAATTGAACCAAACCACTTACTTGGTTAAGTCCTCGACCTATTAGTACTAGTCCGCTCCATGCATCGCTACACTTCCACTTCTAGCCTATCTACCTGATCG